>CAXICH010000027.1:0-15283 GCA_964022245.1 uncultured Alphaproteobacteria bacterium | reverse complement strand
AGTACGCCCTCTACAAATTCCGCCGCTATGACGATGTGCGGCTGGTGTTCGCGCCCGAGTTCCAGGCCGCCTTCTTCGGCGGCGATCCCGACAATTTCAACTTCCCCCGCTATGCGCTCGATGCCGGTTTCCTGCGCGCCTATGAAGACGGCAAGCCGGCCATCACGCCCAATCATCTGACGTGGAATCCGAATGCGCCGAAGGAAGGCGAAGTCACCTTCGTCTCCGGCAATCCGGGCTCGACCCAGCGCCTGCTGACGGTGTCGCAACTGGAGCGACTGCGCGACCAGCAGCTGCCGCTGCAGCTGATCCAGGGCTCGGAACTGCGCGGCCGCCTGCTGAACTATTCGGCGACGGACGAGGAAACCAAACGCGTCTCGGTCGACACCATCTTTGGCCTCGAGAACAGCTTCAAGGTCTGGTTCGGCCAGCAGCAGGCGCTGCTGGACCCGGCCTTCATGGCCACCAAGCGTCAGGAAGAGGCCGAGCTGCGCGCCGCCGTGGCTGCTGACCCCGCCCTGGCCCGCCGCATCGGCGATCCGTGGGCCGAGCTGGAGGCGGTCGATGCCGTCGCCCGCGACCTGTTCCTGCCCTATTACCAACTGGAATCGCGCGCGGGCGGTGGCTCGACCCTGTATGCCATCGGTCGCGCCATCGCCCGGGCCGGGATCTCGCGCGCGGCCCCCGGCAGCACCGTCACCGAGGCCCAGCTGGCCGGTTTCGCCGACCGTCTCGGTGCCGAAATCCCGATCTATGAGGGCATCGAGGAAATCCAGCTGACCTTCTGGCTGTCCAAGACCCGCGAATATCTGACAGTCGACAATCCGGCGGTGCAGGCCCGGCTGGGCAAGGAGAGCCCCGAGGCCCTGGCGGAGCGGCTGATCGCCAACACCCGGCTGAACGATCCCGAGTTCCGTCGCCAGGCCGTGATGATGACGCCCGAGGAAATGGCCGCCGCCGATCCGCTGCTGGCCCTGATCCTCGCCAACAATGCCAATGCCGTGGCCGCCGCGACGGCGTGGGAAGAGGGGGTGACGGTGCCGACCGCCCAGGCGGCCGAGCGCATCGCCCAGGCCCGGTTCGCCGTCTATGGCACCGACCAGTATCCCGACGCGACCTTCTCGCTCCGGCTCAGCTATGGCCAGGTCAAGGGCTGGAGCTATCGCGGCGTGGACGTCCCGCCGTTCACCTATATGGGCGGGCTGTTCGACCGGGCGACCGGCTCCGACCCGTTCAACGCGGCGCCGCGCTTCCTCGCCGCCCGCGACCGGATCAACCCGGACACCGTCTATGACTTTGTCTCGACCAACGACATCATCGGCGGCAACTCGGGCTCGCCGGTCATCAATGCCAAAGGCGAGGTGATCGGTGCGGCCTTTGACGGCAACATCCACTCGCTGGGTGGCTCGTTCGGCTACGACGGCAACCTCAACCGCACGGTGACGGTCTCGACCGCCGCCATCACCGAGGCCCTCAGGGTCGTCTATGACCAGCCCGCGCTGCTGCGCGAGCTGGGTGTCAGCTGATCCGGACCGGAGAGATCCCCATGCGCCATCTCGCGTTCGCCGCCTCTGCGGCCGTGCTCGCCCTCGTCGCCGTCCCCTCTTCCGCGGCGGCGGACGAGGGGATGTGGACCTTCGACAACTTCCCCATCGCCCGCGCCAATGCGGCGCTGGGCACGGCCATTGATCAGGCCTGGCTGGACCGGGTGCAGCGCAGCTCGGTCAAGTTCGGCGGCTGTTCGGCGGGCGTGGTCTCGGGTGAGGGACTGGTCCTGACCAACAATCACTGTGTCGCCAGCTGCGTCGCCCAGCTGTCGACGCCGGCCATCAACTATGCCGAGACCGGCTTTACCCCCGCCACCCGCGAGGAAGAGCTGCGCTGCCCCGGCGCCTCGGCCGAGATCCTGATGGACATCACCGATGTCACCGAACGGATGCACGCAGCCGGGCGCGGCCTGAGCGGTCAGGCCTTCAACCGTGCCCGGGACACCGAGGCTGCGGCGATCGAGGCGGAATACTGTGCCGGCCAGTCCGAGCGCCGCTGTCAGGTGGTGTCCCTGTACCGGGGTGGTCAGTTCAAACTGTACAGCTATCGCCGCTACACCGATGTGCGGCTGGCTTTCGCGCCCGAAGACCGCGCCGCGACCTTCGGCGGCGACCTCGACAATTTCAACTTCCCGCGCTTTGCCATCGATGCGGCCTTCATCCGCCTGTACGAGAACGGCAAGCCGGTCGAGACGCCGACCCACTTCACCTGGAACCCGAACCGCCCGACGGCCGGCGAGCCGGTGTTTGTTTCGGGCAGCCCCGGCTCGACCCAGCGCCTGCTGACCATGGACCAGCTGCTGACTGTGCGTGACGTGCAGCTGCCGCTGGACCAGCTGATCATGTCCGAGCTGCGCGGCCGCATGATCCGCTTCGGCGCCGAGAGCGAGGAGAACGCCTTCATCGTCATGGACCCGCTGGTCGGGCTCGAGAACAGCTACAAGCGCGGCATTGGCCGCATGCGGGCCCTGATCGACACCGACTTCATGGCGTCCAAGGCCGGGCAGGAAGCTGACTTCCGTGGCCGTTCGGGAGACTGGCTGGCGGCCCATACGGCGGCCGGGGGCGCCGACCCCTGGACCACCCTGTCGGCGGTTCAGGACGATGTCCGGCGCCTCTATCCGGCCTACACCCTCGTGGTCGCCCGCTCGGGTGGCGGCTCGACCCTTTACGCCTGGGCCGAGGCGCTGGTGCGCGCGGCGCAGGAGCGCGAAAAGCCGTCGGCCGAGCGCCTGCCCGAATATGGCGACGGGCGTCTGGGCGGTCTGGAATCCCGCCTGCTGGCCGACCGGCCCGTCTATGCCGACCTGGAGCAGGTGCGGATGGAATGGTGGCTGTCCAAGACGCGCGAGTGGCTGACCGTCGATGATCCCCGCGTGCGCGAGCTGCTGGGCCGCGAGTCGCCCGAGGGTCTGTCCGAGCGCCTGATCTCGGGCACCACCCTGGCCGACCCCGCGGTGCGCAAGGCGCTGTGGGAGGGCGGCCTGCCGGCCATCATGGCCTCGGACGATCCGCTGATCCGCTATGTCCTGTCGATCCAGGACGTGACCCGGTCGGTGCGCGCCGAGTGGGAGGACACCGTCGAGGCCCCGACCGCCCAGGCGTCCGAGGACCTGGCCGCCGCCCGCTTCGCCGCCTATGGCGACAGCGTCTATCCCGATGCGACCGGCACCCTGCGCCTGACCTGGGGGCGGGTCGAGGGCTGGACCTATCAGGGAACGACGGTTCAGCCCTTCACCACCTTCGGCGGGCTGTGGGACCGGGCGACCGGCGCCCCGCCCTTTGATGTGGCGCCGAAACTGCTGGCCGCCCGCGACCGGATCGACCCGGATACGGTGCTGAACATGTCGGTCTCGACCGACACCATCGGCGGCTCGTCGGGGTCCCCCGCCATCAATGCGCGGGGCGAGATCATCGGGGCGAATTTCGACTCGACCGTCCTGACCCAGCGCAACGCCTATGGCTATGACCCGTCCGTCAACCGCAGTGTGATCGTCACGACCGGCGCCATCACCGTGGCCCTGCGCGACGTCTATGGCATGGAGGGCCTGCTGGCCGAGCTGGGGGTCGAGTGAGGCAGTAGGCAGTAGGCAATAGGCAATAGGCAGTAGGGCGCTTCCCCTCAGTCCGGGGCGTGCGCTTCAAGCCGGAGGATGAGGCCGCGAAGCATTTTTCCGAGCTCGTCGGCCAGACCCAAGGCTTCAGCTGCGGCGGCTTCGGTCGTAAGGCCGACGCGGACGGCTATCAGCAGGTGCGTCTCAGTTTCCTTCAGCGACCCCTGGGCGATCCGGAGAAAGTTGAGGTAAGCGCCTTTCGATGACCGGCCATAGCCTTCCGCGACGTTGGCGGGCACCGAGGTGGCGGCACGTCTGGTTTGAGCGGTCAGACCGAACCGCTCTTCCCCCGGATACGACCTCGTCAGTTCGTAGATCAACTGAGTCAGATCCATCGCCCTCTGCCAGACCTTGAGGTCACGATAGCTGTCGATCTGATCCATGGCTCAGCCCTCGCCACAACGCAGTCGCTACTGCCTACTGCCTGCTGCCTGCTGCCTAAACTTCAGAGGTGCGCCATCTTCCGGCGGGCCTTGTCGAAATACTGCCAGCCGGTCCACAGGGTGATGAGCGCCGCGGCCCAGATCAGCACGTCGGCGAACATCTGGAACCACGGATAATATTCGAACTCCAGGCCAAAACCGTCCCAGTTGCGGGCAAACAGCTGCGCGCCCAGCGCCACCAGCTGCAGGGTGGTCTTCCATTTGGCCAGCAGGGTGACGGGCAGTTTGACCTTGCCCGCCACCGTCTCGCGCAGGGCCGAGACGGCGAACTCGCGGAACAGGATCAGGCCGCAGGGGATGGCGATCTGCGGCACCGAGCCCGAGGTCAGCACGCCCAGGATGGCCCCGGTCACCAGCACCTTGTCGGCGATCGGATCGAGGATGGCGCCCCAGCGCGTGGTCGCGTGCCAGCGCCGCGCCAGATAGCCGTCGATCCAGTCGGTCGAGGCCGCCACGACGAAGATGATGAAGGCCACGCGATAGAGGCCGAACTGGTCCTGGGGGCTGAGATAGGCCGCGACGATCGGTATGCCGCCTGTGGCCCCGGCCAGGATCAGGAACATCACCACCCCGGCCGCCAGGCGGATGCCCGTCAGGATGTTGGGGATGGGGTTGGCGTGGTGGGTGGCGGGGGCGTCTGGCATGGTCATCTCCGATGTCCCGGTGTGCCATGCTTCGCGGGCGCTGGCGAGCAGTCTAGGCGGGGTGGAACGCCCCGTCGTCTCCCAGAACGCGGAGCACTCCGTCGGCGATGCCGAAATGGAGACCGGTCAGGGCCAGCTCGCCCGCCGCCTCGCGCTCGGCGATCCACGGGAAGGTGCGCAGATTGTCGAGCGACAGTTTGACGATGGCCTCCTCGCTGACCTGAACGGCGTGGTCATGGTCGCAGCTCGCCAGCGCCTGCCGCACGGTCGGGCGGCCCTGATCAACCCAGGCCTCGACAAAATCCAGACCGGCGGCGCCGCTCTCCGAGCGCATGGCCTGCACGCCGCCGCACAGGGCGTGCCCCATGACGACGATGCGCGAGACCTTCAGCGCCTTGACCCCGAACTCGAGGGCCGACGAGACTCCGTGCAGGCCGCCGTCGGGGGCATAGGGCGGCACCAGATTGGCCACATTGCGCACCACGAACAGGTCCCCGGGCGCGGCATCAAAGATCAGCGCCGGGTCGGCGCGGCTGTCCGAACAGGCAAGGAACAGGGTGTGCGGCGTCTGTCCCGCCTCGGCCAGGGTTTCATAGGCGGCGCGGGCCCGGGGCCATTGATGCGCACGAAACCGGCGATAGCCCGCCAGCAGGGGGTCGGAGGAAGAGTCGGTCATGGGACGGTTCTAGCCGCACGCGACCGGACCGCCAACAGGCTTGCGGGCTCAGCTCTTGCGGAAAAAAGCGTGGATGCGTTCGGCGGTTGGCTGGCTGATGCCGTCCACCTTGGCCAGATCGACGACGGCGGCGCGGGAGACCCCCTTGGCCGAGCCGAAGGCCTGCAGCAGGGCCTTCTTCCGCCCCGGGCCGATGCCCTCGATCTGGTCCAGCGGGTTCTTCTTGATGTCCATCGAGCGGCGGGTGGCATGGGCGCCGTTGGCGAACCGGTGGGCCTCGTCGCGCAGCCGCTGCAGATAATAGAGGGCCGGCGACTTCTGCGGCAGCATGAAGGGCGGCTTGCCGGGCATGAAGAAGCGCTCGCGCCCGGCGTCGCGGTCGGGCCCCTTGGCCACCCCCACGACGGTCACATCGTCGATGCCCAGATCGTCCATGACCCGCACGACTTCCGACAGCTGGCCGGCGCCGCCGTCGATCAGGATCAGGTCGGGCCGTTCGGTCGCCTGACCGGCCTCCTCATCCTTCAGCAGGCGGGCAAAGCGCCGGGTCAGCACCTCGCGCATCATGCCGTAGTCATCGCCCGGGGTCAGGTCCTGATCCCGGATGTTGAACTTGCGGTACTGGTTCTTCCGGTAGCCTTCGGGCCCGGCCACGATCATGCCGCCGACCGCGTTCGAGCCCGAGATGTGGGCATTGTCATAGACCTCGATCCGCTCGGGCCGGGCCTCCAGACCGAAGGCCTCGGTGACCGCCTCCAGGATCTTGCCCTGGGCCGAGGTCTCGGCCAGCCGCCGGCCCAGCGCCTCGCGCGCATTGGTCAGGGCATGGTCGACCAGGCTCAGCTTGTCGCCGCGCTTCGGAATGGCGATCTCGACCTTGTGGCCGATCTTGAGGCTGAAGGCCTCCTCCAGAAGCTCCAGCTCCAGCGGGCGGAGGTTGGTCAGGATCAGGCGCGGGACCGGCTTGTCCTCATAGAATTGGGCCAGGAACGCCGACAGGATTTCGGTGTCGCTGTCGCTCTTGTCGATGCGCGGGAAATAGGCCCGACCGCCCCAGTTCTGGCCCGCGCGATAGAAGAACACCTGCACACAGGCCTGGCCTGCGTCGGTGTGCAGGGCGAACACATCGGCCTCGGACACCCCGCCCGCCAGTCGGGAATACTCCATCGAAATGGCGGTCAGCGCCCGGATGCGGTCGCGCAGCCGCGCCGCCCGCTCATAATCCATGGCCTCGGACGCCGCCTGCATGTCGCGCGACAGCCGCCCGACCACGGCATCCGACTTGCCGTTCAGGAAGGCCGCCGCCTCGCCGACCAGCCGGTTGTAGTCCTCCAGCGAGATCAGGCCGGTGCACGGGGCCGAACAGCGCTTGATCTGGTGCAGCATGCAGGGCCGGGTGCGCCCCTCATAGACACTGTCCGAACACGACCGCAGCAGGAAGGCCTTCTGCAGGGTCGTCAGGGTGCGGTTGACCGCCCAGGTCGAGGCGAACGGCCCGTAATAGTCGCCCTTGATCGTGCGGCCGCCCCGGTGCTTGCGGATCTGGGGCGCCGGGTGATCCCGCCGGATCATCAGCTGGGAGAAGCTCTTGTCGTCGCGCAGCAGCACATTGTAGCGCGGCTTCAGCGACTTGATGTAGGTCGCCTCCAGCAACAGGGCCTCGGTCTCCGACGCCGTCAGCACCAGCTGCATCGACCGCGTCTGGTTGACCATCAGAGCGGTGCGCTGGCTGTGCACCCGCCCCTGCGCATACTGCAGCACGCGCTTCTTCAGCGACTTGGCCTTGCCGACGTACAGGCACGACCCGTCCTCGCCATACATGCGATAGACGCCCGGCTTGTCGGGCGCACGCCGCGCCTCGTCGCGGATCAGATCCGCGCCGACCAGAGGCGGCTTCTCCGTCAGGGAATCAGGGGGCAGGGCGGTCATCCGCCCCAATATAGGTCTAGCCGCGCCGGACCAGAACCACGCCGCCGATCACCATCAGGATACCGGCCACCCGCATCAGGTTCATCGGCTGCTTCGGCACGCCCATGGCCCCGAAATGGTCGAGCACCAGACTGATGATCAGCTGGCCCGCCACCATCAGGGTGATGGTCACCGCCACGCCCAGCCGCGGCACAGCCCAGGCGGCCGCGACCACGAACACCGAGCCGTAAAGCCCGCCGATCCAGACCCACCAAGGCAGCGACCGTGTCGCCGCCATATCCGGCCGGGTCTGCAGCATCAGCGCCAGCATCCCCAGCGCGACCGTGCCGACCGCGAAAGAAATAAAGGCCGCATTGACGGGCGAGGCCACGGCCTCGGCCAGCCGCGCATTGGTCGGCGCCTGAAGGGCAGTGGCCCCTCCCGCCAGAACGACGGCCAGCATGGCAAGCAGTGCAGGGTTCATCCGCGCTGGCTAGCACCGGCGGGGGCGAATGGGAACGGCGTCGTCACCACCGCAGATCGGCCGGCATGCCGTCGAGATATTCCCTCAGACGCGCGCGGCTGCCCCGGCTGAGGGCGTCGGGCAGGGCGTCGGGGGCGAACCAGTCCACCTCGGCGATCTCGCCGTGCTGGCTGGCGGGACCGGTCGTGAAGTCGCGGACCAGATAGACGGCCACATGGTCGCCCCGGAAATGGGCCTCGTTCGAGTGGATCGACAGCAGGGTGGCGGGCCCGGTCAGGATCAGGCCGGTCTCCTCACGCATCTCGCGCACCAGGGCGTCGTGCAGGCTCTCGCCCCGGTCGACCCCGCCGCCGGGCAGCCACCAGTCGGGCAGATAGGTGTGGCGCACCAGCAGGATGCGGCCCTCGCCGTCGACCGCCAGACCGCGCACGCCCAGCGTCATGCCGCGCGTCATCCGGGCCAGCATGTGAAAGGCCGGGCGGGTGAAGGGCTCGATGCGTTCGCGCCAGCTGCGGGTCGGGGAGGGGGCCATGCGGCTTGATGGCCCGGCCTGCGCCCCTTGAACAGAGGCCGGGCGCGCTTTAAGGCCAGACCCAGATTTCCGACGGGAGAATTCCATGACCGCGCTCTTCATCATCTTCGGCTTTGTCATCGTTCTGGGCGCGCTGAACGTGTTCGAGTTCGGCCGGATTGACTGACACTCCCACGGGTCCGTCTGAGATGTCCGGGGCGGTCCTCGTCACCGGCGGCGCCAAACGCATCGGGCGCGCCATTGTGCTGGCGCTGGCCGGGGCCGGCCATGACGTGGCCATCCACTGCCGATCCTCGAAAGACGCCGCCGAAGCCCTGGCCGGTGAGGTCCGCGCGCTCGGCCGCCGGGCCGTGGTCGTCACCGCCGATCTGTCGCAGGAAGATCAGGTCCGCCGTCTGGTGCCCGAAGCCGGCGCCGCGCTCGGGCCCCTGACCGGCCTTGTGAACAATGCCTCGGCCTTTGAGGATGACCGCGTTGGCGACCTGTTGCGCGCCCTCTGGGACACGCATATGGAGACCAATCTGCGCGCGCCCGTGGTGCTGGCCGAGGCCCTGGCCGGTCAGGTGCCGGACGGCGGCGGCTGGATCGTCAACCTGCTGGACCAGCGGGTGAAGAAGCCCGATCCCCGGTTCTTTTCCTATGCCCTGTCGCGCGCCGGCCTGTGGTGGGCGACGCGCACCCTGGCCCAGGCGCTGGCCCCGCGGGTACGGGTCAATGGCGTGGGCCCCGGCCCGACGCTCGCCTCGGTGCACCAGAGCGAGGCCGACTTTCAGGCCGAGGTCGGGGGCACACCCCTCAGGCGCGCCAACCGCCCCGAGGAGATCGCCGACGCCGTCCTGTGGCTGGCCCGGGCGCCCGGGGTGACCGGCCAGATGATCGCCGTCGACGCAGGCCAGCATCTGGCCTGGCGCACCCCCGATATCGAAGAGGATTGATCCATGGCTGACGGCCTGCGCCACGAGGGGCTGACGGTGTTCGTGCGCGACCTGAAGGTCGAGGCGGGCATCGGCGTGCACGCCCATGAGCAGGGCCGGCTGCAGACCCTGATCGTCAATGTGTCCCTGCAGCTGGCGCCCGGCCCGGTCGAGCAACTGGGCGATACGCTGAACTATGAGGCTGTCGCCCGGCTGTCGCGCGAGCTGGTGGCCGAGGGCCATGTCGGTCTGGTCGAGACCTTCGCCCAGCGTCTGGGCCAGCGTCTGATGGCCGATCGGGTGGTGCAGGGGGTGACGGTGCGCATCGGCAAGCCCGGCTGTCTGGCCGATGCGGCCGAGGCCGGCTGCGAGATCACCCTGTCGCGCGGCTGACAGTGGTTGCGCAGGGGCGCTTGCCCCGGCATTGTCGCCGCGAAGTGTGAGGAGCCTGATGGCCGAACCCGGCGATCCCGACCCGTCCAAGGACAAGCCCGCCCCCCGGCCCGAGGCCGACCCGGATGCAGAGGTGGGCTTCTGCTCGCCCGAATCGCTGGCGGCCCACCCGCGCACACGGCCGTCCGAGGCCGGGTCAGAGCCGGAACCCGAGTCGGAACCCGAGTCGGGGCCCGAGCCCGAGCCCGATCCTGTCGACGATCCGATGAATGCGCCCCTTGTCGCGCCTCTGGCCCCGGCCGCCCCGGGCCCGCCACCCCGTCGTCACGCGCCGGTCGAGGATCTGCCCGAGCCGGAGGGCATGATGGGCCTCTACACCGTCTATGCCCTGATCCTGTTCGCCATCCCGACGTTCGGGGTCTCGGCCTTCATCGGTCTTCTCGCCGTCATGGTCCGGGATGTGCCCACCCATGCGGTGGCGGCCAGCCACCACGTTTTCCAGGTCCGCACCCTGTGGGCGGCGGCGGTGGTGGCGGTGCTGGGGGTGATCCTGATCGTGGTCAATGCCGGGGTGTTCGTGCTGTTCCTGCTGGTGCTGTGGGTACTGATGCGCGGCGCCTGGGGCAGCTGGCTGCTCAAGTCCCGCCGCGCCATCCCCAATCCGCGCTCCTGGTGGATCTGAGGCCGGGGGCCGAGGCTTGAAAGCCCGGCCGCTGCATCCCAGATAGGGTTTGAAGGGATCCGCCGCTTTCGGGGGTCCGCAATCAGGGTCGCTTCCAGGAGGGCCGGATGACCACGCGTACAGTTCTGTTCGACAGCCCGTTCCTGCTGGGCTTTGACCATACACGCAGCCTGATCGACCGGGCGGCGCGGGCGGCGTCCGAGGCCTATCCTCCCTACAATGTCGAGCAGCGCGGCGACGCCGCCGTTCGCATCACCTTGGCCGTGGCCGGGTTCGCGCCTGACGATCTTTCGATCACCCTCGAGGGGCGGCAGCTGACCATTTCGGGCAAGCGCGACGGCGCGGACAAGGGCGGGGCGGGCAGCGGGGCCGAGAATGCCTATCTGCACCGCGGCATCGCGGCACGCGGCTTTCTCAGAACCTTCGTCCTCGCCGATGGTCTGGAGGTCGAGGACGCCTCGCTGGAGCACGGGCTGTTGCACGTGGACATGCGGCGGCCCGAGCAGGTTGCCCAGACCCGCCGTATTCCGATCACAACCCGCTGACAGGCTGGTTTCGCCTCCGGTCTTTCCGGAGCCACTTTGCCGGGTCACGCGTTGACCCTTCATACCCCCTGCGTTTCAGGAGCTTCTTTCAGGTGATGACGACCGAAGACATGACGGACAAGGCCTTTGCCGATCTGGGTGCGCCCGATCTGGTCTATGTGCGCGAGGTCGCTGCGTCCGAGATCATGGACGAGGTGGCGGGCGTCGTCGAACCGGATCAGCCGGCCATCCGGCTGGACCCGCGACAGACCCTGTATGCCGTTCACAGCGCCGACGGTGAGCGGCTCGCGGTCATGGCCGACCGGGAAAGCGCCTTTGCGGCCGCGGTCGCCCACGAACTGGAACCCGTCTCGGTCCACTAGGCCGCCGGCAGGCCTCAGGCCGCCGTGGACTCGATCTGACGCACCAGCAGGGCCTGTAAGGTATCGCGGCTGTCCGCCTGACGCAGGCGCTGTTGCAACTCCGGAGACCGCAACGCCCGCGACGCAGCCGCCAGGGCCCGCAAATGCCCGGCCCCGTCGCTGGGCGGCGCGAACAGGCCGACCAGCAGATCGACCGGACGATCATCCACCGCATCAAAGGCAATCGCTGTGTCCAGCCGCACCAGCACGGCGAACACCCGGGGGATGTCGCGGTGGCGCGCATGGGGAATGGCCACGCCCGAACCGACGCCGGTCGAGCCCAGCGCCTCGCGCTCCATCAGCGCGTCCATGAGAGGGGCAGAATCCGACTGACCCAGCACATGGGCGGCGGCATCCGCCACCGCCTGCAGGGCCTGACGCTTGGACGAGACACTTCCGCGCAGGACGATACCGTCCCGGCTGACCAGATCTCCGATTTCCATACTCATCCCCGAAACTACGCAACTGTGGGCCAGGAAGGCGTCCGCCCTCTAGGCCCGACTTGCGGCCCCTTAAAGGCCTTATACCGACGAACCGTTTACCGAACCGTGTCCGTTCTGTGAACTCGTGCGGCGGGGGTCGACCCAGCCGATGTTCCCATCGGGCCGGCGATAGACGACGGCCACGCCGCCGTGGGCGGCGTTCTTGAACACGACGACGGGGTAACCGCTCATGTCCAGTTCCAACACCGCCTGACCGACGGTCAGGGTACGCAGTTCGGATTCGGTCTCGGCGATCACCAATCCGGCGGGGGCCTCACCGTCCGGCTTGCCGACGTCACCAAAGGCGTCGTCGTCGGTCTCATCCAGATTGCGGAAGACGGTCATGCGCGCCACTTCGGCGGCGGCCATCTCGGTCTTCTCGGGCGACAGGCCCTTGGGCCCCGCGTGGTGGTCCTTCAAACGCCGCTTGTAACGCCGGACCCGCTTTTCCAGCTTGTCGAGCGAATCGGAGAAGGCGCCGTGGGCGTCCATACCGTGGCCGGTGGTGACCAGACTCTGGCCCGAGGCCAGCCGGACCCAGCAATCCACCTTGAACCCGGGGCCATCCTTGGACACCACAACCTCGGCATCCTGTCCGCCGCGTTCAAAGTATTTGCCGACCCCCTCATTGAGTTCCAGGGAGATGCGCGAGCCTAACGCTTCGCCGACATCCACGTGCTTACCGCTGACTTGGACTTGCATAGGAGACAGAACGCGACCGAAGCCGTTCGGTGTCAACGGGCTTCACATTTTTGTGGTCGTCGAGGCGGACGTGGTTAACCGGTCTTGAGACGCCGCTTCCGCTCGACAGACGACGGAATTCGCAGGGCTTCCCGATATTTGGCCACGGTCCGGCGGGCGATGTCGATGCCCGCCTGATTCAGCAATTCGACGATCCGGTCGTCGGACAGAACGTCGCCGTCGCGCGCCTCGTGATCGATCATCGACTTGATCCGGTGACGGACGGCTTCGGCCGAGTGGCTGGACTGTCCGTCGACCGACTGGATCGCCGAGGTGAAGAAGAATTTCAGTTCGAAGACGCCGCGCGGCGTCGCCATGTATTTGTTCGAAGTGACGCGGCTGACGGTCGACTCATGCATGCCGATCGCATCGGCCACCGTCTTCAGATTCAGCGGCCGCAGGAATTCGACGCCAAAGGCAAAAAACGCGTCCTGCTGGCGGATAATCTCGGACGACACCTTGAGGATGGTCCGGGCCCGCTGATCCAGCGATTTGACCAGCCAGTTGGCTTGGGCCGCGCAGTCCGCGACGAAGGTCTTCTCGGTGTCAGACCGGGCGCCCGCCGACACCACGCCATGATAGCGTTTGTCGACCAGCAGTCGGGGCAGGGTGTCGGCGTTCAGTTCGATCCGCCAGCCGCCGGCCGGGTCCGGCCGCACCAGCACATCGGGGATCACCGTCTGGGCCGGTTCGCCGCCAAAACCGGCGCCCGGGCGCGGCGTCAGGGCCTTCAGCTCCGAGATCATCTCTGACAGGTCCTCGGCATCCACGCCGCAGGCGCTGCGCAAGGCCGACAGATTGTGCCGCGCCAGCAGTTCCAGATTGTCCAGCAGCGCCGCCATGGCCGGATCGAACCGGTTCCGCTCGACCAGTTGCAGCTTCAGGCATTCGGGCACCGAGCGCGCCATGATGCCGGTCGGCTCGAATCCGTGACAGACCGCCAGCACCGCCTCGATGCGGTCGATCCCGCAGCCCAGCCGGTCGGCGACCTCCGCCAGATCGCCGCGCAGATAGCCATGGTCATCGACCATTTCGATCAGGGCCAGACCGATAGCCCGGTCGGCGGCATTCAGCGGCGTGCCCGACAGCTGGGCCTGCAGATGCTCCCACAGGGTCAGTTCGCGGCTGTCGGCCCGTTCCATGCCCTCGCCCTCGGGGGCGGGGCCGCCCTTGCCGGTCCGCGACCAGTCCGACAGGCCGGGCTGGGCCTCGGCCGCGCTGTCCCCCGGGCCGTCGGTGGCCCGCTCTCCGGGGCTGGCGTCATAGACATCGTCGGCCCGGGTATCCATTGCCTGCTCGGCGGCGTCGGGACGCGCCTCGTCAAAGCTCAGCTCGGCGTGGGGGTCGTTGGGCGTATCCGCGGGGCTTTCAATTGGGGCGTCGCCGGGGGTGTCGGCGTCCTCGTCGCGCTTCAGCAGGGGATTGCGTTCCAGCTCGGCCTCGACAAAGGCCTCCAGTTCCTGGTTCGACAGTTGCAACAGCTTGATGGCCTGCTGCAGCTGGGGCGTGATCACCAGCCCCTGGCCCTGTCTGATCTCCAGTCTCTGACCGATCACCGTAATCGTCCTCGCCGAACCCCGTTCGGACACCGTGGCCCGAAACTTGCTGGAGGCACACTGACGCGAAGCGGTTAACGGGGGTTGAAGCGGCTTGTTCGCGTCTCAGATCTGACCGCCCCCCTTTCCACCTTCGTCATCCTCGGGCTTGACCCGAGGATCGGTCCGGGCAGGCGGCGTCCGCTCAGGAATCGCCGATTTCACCCCGCGCGAGGAGTGCAAGAAAGTGCTCCACACTGCCCTCCGCCGGGGTCTCCAGAGGCGCCCTCGGGTCCGGGGCCTCGCCGCAGAGCCATGGATACAGATCAGCCCAGTCCGGATTTCGCTTCTCGATCAGATCGACCTTCCACGGACGATTCCAGCTCTTGAGCGCCTTCTCCCGACGAATGGCCTCGGTGACGAGGTCGTGTTGTTCGAACCAGACCAACACACTGCAGCCATAGCGGCTGGTGAACCCTTTCTGCCGGCCGTACCGGTGGTCATTCGCCCGCGTCAGGAGGTCAGACGTCATGCCGACATACAGGGTGCCAAAGGGCCGGTTCGCCTGAATATAGGCGGCGATGAACGGGCGGCGGTCGGTCACCATGGCCAAGGTTGGGGATGAACCGATCCTCGGGTCAAGCCCGAGGATGACGAATGCACTTATGGCACTGCGACGTTTCCACCCGTCATTCTTGGACTTGATCCGAGGATCGGTCCGGTCAGCCCGTCGTCCCTAACCGTACATGTCGCCCAGATAGACGCGGCGGACGTCGGGGTTGGCGACGATTTCGGCGGCGGTGCCCTCGAACAGCACTTCACCGGCCGAGATGATCGCGGCCCGGTCGATGATGTCCAGCGTCTCGCGGACATTGTGGTCGGTGATCAGGACGCCGATGCCCCGGTCCGCCAGATAGCGGATCACCTGACGGATGTCGGCGATGGCCAGCGGGTCGATGCCGGCAAAGGGTTCGTCCAGCAGCATGAAGGCCGGATCGCCCGCGAGCGCCCGGGCGATCTCGACCCGCCGACGCTCGCCGCCCGACAGGGCCGCCGCCGGGGCGTCCTTCAGGTGGCCGACGCTCAATTCCTCCAGCAGACGGTCGGTCTCCTCGCGGATGGCGCTCTGGCCGGTCTTGTGCAGTTCGACCACGGCCCGGACGTTCTGCTCGACCGTCATGCCGCGAAAGATCGAGGCCTCCTGCGCCAGATAGCCCAGACCCATGCGCGCGCGCTGGTACA
>CAXICH010000026.1:0-15543 GCA_964022245.1 uncultured Alphaproteobacteria bacterium | reverse complement strand
AGGCCCAGCCCGGCAAGAAGGCCCAGGAACGCGCCGCCGAGCGCGCCCAGCGCGAAGCCGACCGTCTGGAAGCCGAAGCCGCTGCCAAGGTCGAGGCTGCCGAAGCCGCGGCCAAGGCCAAGGAAGACGCCGCCGCCGCCAAGGCCGCCGAGGCCGAGGCCCCGGCTGCTGAAGAAGCGCCGGCTGAAGAGGCCCCCGCTGCCGAGGCCGCCGAAGAGACCCCGGCGGCTGAAGAGGCGCCTGCTGAAGACAAGGCCGAGGGCTGAGTTTCGTCCCCGGGATGATGAAGGGGCGGCGTCCATGGGGCGCCGCCCTTTTTCATGTCTGAAGACTTGCTGTAGAGGCTGTTCCGATGACCACAGACAGACTGATCCTTGTGGCCCAGGTGGGCGGATCGTTCGGCGTGCGGGGCGAGGTGCGGATCACCACCTTCACGGCCGAGCCCATGACCCTGCTCCAATACCGGACCCTGTTGCGCGCCGACGGCTCGATCGGCCTGACCCTGACCACCGGCCGGCCGGACAAGAAGGGCGTCGTCGCCCGCGCCGCCGAGGTCAGGACCAAGGAAGAGGCAGACGCCCTGCGCGGCCTGAAGCTGTTCATTCCGCGTGACCGCCTGCCCCCGCCCGAAGAGGACGAATTCTATCTGGCCGACCTGATCGGTCTCGAGGCCCGCGATGCCTCGGATGCCGTGATCGGCACGGTCAGGGCCGTCCAGAATTTCGGGGCCGACGACATGCTGGAAATCACGCCTGCCGGCGGAGGACAGACCTGGTACCTGCCCTTCACCCGCGAGGCCGTGCCGGAAATCCGCAGTGCCGAAGGCTGGCTGCGCGCTCTACGTCCCGCCGAGGTCGGCGAACGCGAGCCGGACTGAGGCGCTTACTCCTCCGCGTCGCCCAGGCCCATCATGTGGAAGCCGGCGTCGACGTGGACGACCTCGCCCGTGGTCGAAAAACCGAGGTCCGAGCACAGCCACAGGGCAGCGCCGGCGACGCCTTCCATTGAGGTGTCTTCCTTCATGGCCGACATGGCGCGGCCCTGTGCAATCATGCCGCGACCGCCCGAAATGCCGGCCAGAGACAGGGTGCGCATGGCGCCCGCCGAGATCGCATTGACGCGAATGCCCTTCGGTCCGAGGTCACGGGCGATGTAGCGGGTGGCGGCCTCAAGCCCGGCCTTGGCCACGCCCATGGTGTTGTAGTTGGGAATGGCGCGCTCGGCCCCCAGATAGGTCATGGTGATCATCGAGCCACCGTTCGGCATCAGTTTGGCCGCCCGTTTCGCCACATCGACGAAGCTGAACACCGAGATGTTCATGGCCAGCAGAAAGCTGTCGCGCGTGGTGTTGTCCACGAACGAGCCCTGCAGCTCGTTCTTGTTGGCGAAGGCCACCGAGTGAACCACGAAGTCGAGGGTGCCGAAGGTCCTTTCCAGCTCGGCGAAGGCGGCGTCCATCGAGGCGTCGTCGGTCACATCGGCCTGGACGATCAATTTGGCGCCAACGCTCTCGGCCAGCGGACGCACCCGGCGCTCGAGGCCCTCGCCCAGATAGGTGAAGGCCAGCTCGGCACCCTGGGCGGCCAGTTGCTGGGCGATGCCCCAGGCTATGGAGTTGGCGTTGGCGACGCCGAGGATCAGGCCCTTCTTGCCCTTCATCAGGTCGCCGGTGGGGAAGGTCCAGCCGCTGTCGGAAGCCATGGTCATCTCCTCGAAAATCAGGGCGGGAGGGTTAGCAGGGCCTCCGCCGGGGGGGAAGCTTCTGTTTTCGCTCAGTCCACCTTGCGCCAGCGCCGCAGGCGCTCCAGCAGGGGATTGGCGGTCACGCCGTGGATGATGATCGAGGCGAGGATGACGAAGCCCAGGATGGCCCAGAGTCGCTCGCTCGAGCCGAAGTCTCCGTGGTTGATGCCATAGGCGACATAATAGACGGATCCGATCCCGCGGATGCCCAGAAACGCCATCAGCAGCCGGTCCCTGAACGGGTGAGGTGAGCCGATCATGGCGATCATGCCGGCCACAGGCCGCACGATCAGCAGGATGGCCATACCGATGGCGGCGTCGGTCCAGGTCAGCGATGACAAGAGGCCATTGGCCAGCGCCCCGCCGAACAGGACCAGCAGCAGCATGATCAGCAGGCGTTCGAACTGGTCGGCGAAATGGTGCATCTCCCTGTGGAAGTCGTTGTCGCGCTCCCAGGCCCGGATCGTGACGCCACAGACGAAGACGGCAAGAAAGCCGTAGCCATGCGCCACCTCGGCGACGGCATAGGCAATGAAGGTCGCCGCCAGCGCCACCAGTCCGTCACCCAGTCGAGACAGTCCGGCCTTTTCGCTGGCGAAAATCAGCCAGCCCAGCCCCTTGCCGACCAGCCAGCCGATCCCGGCGCCTGCCAGCAGCTTCCAGACGACCTTGACGGTGACCCAGTCCGTCCAGCCCGCCGTCGTGGCCAGCCCGCCGACCGAGGCCAGAATGGCCAGATGGACGAAAGGGAAGGCGAGGGAGTCGTTGAGACCGGCCTCGGACGTCAGACCGAAGCGGACCTCGTCCTCGTCGCCCGACTTGGGCGGGCCGACCTGGACATCGGCGGCCAGCACGGGGTCCGTCGGGGCGAGCGAGGCCCCCAGCAGCAAGGCCATGGCCAGTGAGAAGCCCAGGCCATACATCCCCAGTGCCATGACACCGACGATGGTCAGGGGCATGGCGATCGCCAGCAGCCGCCAGGTGGAGTTCCAGCTGCGCCAGCCCACCTTCCGGTCCAGCTTCAGCCCGGCGCCCATCAGGCTGATGATGACCACCACCTCGGTCAGACGTTCGGTGATCGTGTCCCAGGTCCGGGGGTCGGGGTCGAAGCCCAGCCAGCCGAAGCTGAAGACCGCCACGCCCAGAAGCACGCAGACAATCGCCAGGGTCAGGGGCGTCTTTTTCAACCCGACAGGCGCCCACGACACCATGAGGACGACGGCGCCGAGGCCGAGCAGGAACAGGATGTAGGAATCGGGCGGCGCCAGGGGAAAACTCCGTGTGAGCGCGACGGGTCGTCAGGTTTGCATTATTGGCCGCTTCGCGTGCGCTCCGCTAGGGTTGGTCGGGAGGGCCGGTGGCCCGCTACAGAAGGCCCCAGCGCCATGCGCGTTCCGTTTCTGCCTGCAATTGCTGTCCTCGCCATGACCCTGCTGGCCGCGGGGGCGGCGGCCCCGCCCCGGCTGCCGATTGCCATCGAGGTCCTTGCCCTCGACCCTGTCACCTATGAACAGGGACGTTATATCGAGCGCCTGGTCGACCACGCGGGCCGGCCATCGGCCTGGTTCGAGTACCAGCCCTCGCAGTTCGAGCCGAAAAGCCTGGAGCGTTGCGCGGACAGCTCCCTCGCAGGGGCCGAGGTCTGCGTTCGCTATCTGATTGCGGACCAGAACCTGAAGGATGTCCGCCCCGTCCATGTCGTGGTGGTGGTCGCCCCGGGCGAGAGGGGCACGGCCCGGGCCCGCTGCGTCGGCATCGGCGGCCAGCCGCACGCCGACGAGCGACAATCGGCGGACCTCGATCCGAACACCGTGCACATGGCGGGCATCGCCGCCTACAACGAGGACCTCGGCGCACTTGCCGCATGCATCATTGCCGCCGGGGCCGAAAGCGGCTGGTAGCCGCTCAGACCTTCGACAGGATCAGGGTGCCGTTGGTGCCGCCGAATCCAAACGAGTTGGACATGACGTGGGTCAGCGCGCCGTCATGACGCTGGCGCAGGATGGGCATCCCCTCGAACTCGGGGTCGAGATTCTCGATGTGGGCGCTTTCGGCGGCGAAGCCGTTCTGCATCATCAACAGGCAGTAGATGGCTTCCTGGGCGCCCGCCGCCCCAAGGCTGTGACCGGTCAGTGACTTGGTCGAGGAGATCATCGGTAGATCGTCGCCGAAGACATTGCGGACCGCACCCATTTCCTTGGAGTCGCCGACCGGCGTCGAGGTTCCGTGCGGGTTCAGATAGTCGATGCGCGGATTGCCGGCCATTTCCAGGGCGATCTTCATGCAGCGTTCGGCGCCCTCACCCGACGGGGCGACCATGTCGTAACCGTCGGAGTTGGCGCCATAGCCGGTGACTTCAGCGAGGATGGTGGCGCCGCGTGCTTTCGCCCGCTCATACTCTTCCAGCACCACAATCCCGGCCCCGCCTGCGATGACAAAGCCATCCCGGGCCGCGTCGTAGGCGCGCGAGGCAACCGACGGCGTATCGTTGAAGTTCGACGACATGGCGCCCATGGCATCGAACAGGTTCGACATGGACCAGTGAATGTCCTCGCAGCCACCCGCGAACACGACGTCCTGCTTGCCCCAGGCAATCTGTTCGGCCGCCGCCCCGATGCAGTGGGCGCTGGTCGCGCAGGCCGAGCTGATCGAATAGTTGATGCCCTTCATCTGGAACCAGGTGGCCAGCACGGCCGAGGGTCCGGAGGCCATGGCCTTGGGGACGGCGAACGGCCCGATGCGCTTGGGGGCCCCCTTCTCGATGGTGATCTGGGCCGCTTCCAGAATGACCCGGGTCGAGGGCCCGCCCTCTCCCACGATCAGGCCGATGCGCTCGTCCTTGATCTCGTCCGGAGAGAGGCCGCTGGAGGCGAGCGCTTCCTCAAAGGCAATGTGAGCCCAGGCCGTACCGTCGGCCAGAAACCGCGAGGCGCGGCGATCCACCAGTTCTGTCCAGTCGCCGATCCGGGGCGGCGCCCAGACCTGACTGCGGAACCCATGGGCCGTATGGTCCGGAGCGGCGACCACGCCCGAGCGGGCATGTTTCAGGGATTCGGTGACAGCGGCGGCGCCGGTCCCGATCGATGAGACGATCCCCAATCCTGTAACTACGACGCGCCGCATGCTGTTTCCTTGATCCTGTCCGATATTCCGCCGCGTAATCCGCGATTCTTCCGGAGCCTTCTGTGGGGGTGTTCGCCCGGGCTATTCGGCCTTGCTGCCCTGACCGCCGAACAGACCCACACGCATGTCCGTAGCCGTATAAATAGGCCTTCCATCAGCTTCGAGAACCCCGTCCGCGATTCCCATCACCAGACGGCGGTTGATGACCCGCTTCAGGTCGATCTTGTAGACGACCTTCTTGACGTCCGGCTGTACCTGCCCGGTGAATTTGACCTCGCCGACGCCCAACGCCCTCCCTTTGCCGGGGCCGCCGATCCAGCCGAGATAGAAGCCAACCAGCTGCCACATGGCGTCGAGGCCCAGACAGCCGGGCATGACGGGGTCGCCGATGAAATGGCATTTGAAGAACCAGAGGTCGGGGTTCACATCCAGCTCGGCCTCGACATAGCCCTTGCCGTGCACGCCGCCGTCATCGTTGATCCGGGTGATGCGGTCGAACATGAGCATGGGCGGCGCCGGCAGCTGGGCATTGCCCGGCCCGAAAAGCTCGCCCCGGCCCGAGGCGAGCAGGGCCTCATAGTCATAGGAAGACTGGCGTTCTGACTGGCTCAAGAGGGCCTCCGTATGCTGAGCGGCGGGCGTGGCACGTGAAATCGCCCCGGTCAACCGGCAACGACCCGACCGATGGCGTCAGCGCCGGCGCGGCGCGGGGCCGGCGGGGCGGTTGGCCTCGCACAGGGGAGAGGCCTGGGTGCCGAATACGGCGGCCTCCCGCACCCAGCCCCGAACGCGGCCCGAGCGGACCTCGCACCAGCCGTCCTCGCACTCCGTAATGGGTACCAGGGCATGGGGTGAAAGCCGGGCGCGAATGCCCGCGTCGTCGCGGCGCGCGGACCGGACCTCGATCGCCGCGTCGCCCCTGTTCAGCACCGTGCGGCGGCCCGAGGTGGTGCTGCGATGAACCCAGACCAGCGAGCCCTCCGGATCGCATATCTTGCGCCATTCAAAGGTCTCGGCCACCACCTGCACCGGCAGACCGGCGACCTGGTAGGTCCAGAGGATCTGGTGATCCAGGCCGGGGCCCTTGCGGGCATGGACCTCGTCGGCCTTGAGCGTGATCCAGCGAGGCACGGGATAGCTGCTGGGCGTGGGCCGCCCGTCGGGCCGGACGGCCTGTCCCGACAGCATCACAGACAGACCGAGCGCGGCCGCCGTGACACCGGCAATCCGGCGCCCCCTTTGGCCTCGGGTCAGGGGGCTGCTAGACACCCTTTCCATTCCGCTTCGATCCTCCAGCTCCAAAGTCCCCGCCAATGTCGAACCGCAGACTTAAGGTCGTGTTAACCAGACGCCTGCCGGACGCGGTGGAAACGCGCATGCGCGAACTGTTCGACGCCGAGCTGAACCTGAAGGACGACCCGTTCAGTCGCGCGGCGCTGGAGGATGCGGTCGGCCGGGCCGATGTTCTGGTGCCGACCATCACCGACAGGATCGATGCCGATCTGCTCACCGGGGCGGGTGAGCAGTTGAAAATGATCGCCAATTTCGGCGCCGGGGTGGACCATATTGATGTCGAGGCGGCGGTCGGACGCGGGCTGATCGTCACCAATACGCCGGGGGTCCTGACAGAAGACACTGCGGACCTCGCCATGGGGCTGATCCTGGCGGTCAGCCGACGGCTGGTCGAGGGCGCAGGCGTTGTTCAAAAAGGGGAATTCTCGGGCTGGACGCCGACCTGGATGTGCGGCCGAAAACTGTGGGGCAAACGACTGGGCATCGTCGGCATGGGCCGGATCGGCCAGGCCCTCGCCCGGCGGGCCCGCGCCTTCGGCATGCAGGTCCACTATCACAATCGCAAGCCGCTGAGCCCGATGATCGTAGAGGATCTCCAGGCCACCTGGTGGGACGACCTCGACGCCATGCTGCCCCGTATGGACATTGTTTCCCTCAATTGTCCGGCGACGCGGGAGACCCACCATCTCATGAATGCGACGCGACTGGGCCTGCTGGCGCCGCACGCGATCCTGATCAATACGGCGCGGGGTGAACTGATCGACGAGGCGGCGCTGGCCGCGGCCGTCGGACAGCGGGCCCTCGGCGGCGTCGGGCTGGATGTGTTCGAACAGGAGCCGGCGGTTCACCCCGGCCTGCTGAACCGGCCGGACGTCGTGCTGATGCCGCACCTCGGTTCTGCCACGCTGGAATCGCGTCAGGACATGGGGGATCGGGTGATCGCCAACATCATGACGTTCCAGAATGGCCACAGACCCCCTGATCGCGTCATCCCGGCCATGTTGTAACGCTTGACGGGTTGCGGCCCGCGTGGTCGATTTCCCTGAGTTGTGTTCGGGGGGAAAATCAATGAAATCCAGAGACGTGACGACCCTTGCGGTCGTATCGCGGCGCGCGCTGCTGACCATGGCTGCGGGCATCGGCGGGGCGGCGGCCGTCGGTCTGCGCCCTGACATCGCCCGGGCGCGCACCACCCCCTATCCGGTCGATGCCTTCTTCACGATTGCCCGTACGCGCGCGGCCACCCTTTCGCCCGGCGGCAATTTGATTGCGGTTCTGGACCAGCTGGGCACCGAGGACGAGCCCCATGGCGTGATTGACGTTCTGGATGCGAATGCGCCGGAAGGCGCGCGCAAGCGGATCGATCTGGGGGCCACCAAGGTCGAGAGCCTGGAATGGGCCAATGACGAACACCTTCTGGTACGGGTGGCCGTAACGATCACCGTGGGCCCGCGCGCCGTCACCGGTTCCAACCGGCGGACCGCCGCGCAGGAGGTGACCTCGAAGCGGCTGATGTCGGTCAGCGCCCGCACAGGCGAGATGGCGGTCATGTTCCAGGACGACCGGCGACGCCTGCGCGCCTCGCGGGATCTGGGCAGTGTGGTGGACCTGCTGCGTAATGACCCCGACCACGTGCTGATGGCGGCCTGGGAGCGGGACGGCGTCCTCGGCCTGCACAAGGTCAATGTGGCGTCGGGGTCGGCGGACCGCCTCGAACGCGGCAGTTCAGGCACGATCGGCTGGGAGACCCAGGGCGGCGTACCGGTGATCCGATATGACATCAATCCACGCGGGACGGTGCTGACCATCTCGGGCCGTGCGCCAGGCAGCAGTTCGTGGCGGGCCATCCGCCGCAATCGCATCGGCGACCTGCCGGAATTCAGCTGGGTCGGCGAGACGGAGACGCCGGGCACGATTCTGGTCACCGCCCGGGCCGAGGGCGAGGACACCATGGTCGTCCGGGAAATGAACCTCGAGACCTTTGCCATGGGCGCCGGCCTGGCCCACCGCCCCGGCCGCGATGTCATGCACGGGGTCGTCGATGCCGCCGGGCGCTATGTGGGGGCCGCCTATTATGGCGAGCGGCTGGAGTATGAGTTTGCCGACGCCGCCCTCGGCGCACACCATCGCGCGCTCAACGCCTTCATGGACAATGACTGCGACGTCTATCTCAATGACCTGAGCCGCGATCATAACCGGATGGTGGTCGGGGTCACCGGCCCGCGCGAGCCGGGCGCCTGGTATTTCTATGACCGGGAAGCCCGGGCCGTGGTCAGTCTGGGCGCCGTCCGGCCGCTGGATTTCGACCGGCTGGGCCTGACCGATACCCTGTCCGTGACGACGCGCGACGGCGCCAGCATCGAGGCCTATCTGACGGCGCCTCCGGGCGGCCAGCCGGGGCCTCTGGTCGTCCTGCCGCACGGCGGGCCCGAGGTCCGCGACCTCAGAACATGGGACCGGCAGGTGCAGGTGCTGGCGGCCCAGGGCTGGTGGGTTCTGCGGCCCAATTTCCGGGGATCGGGCGGATACGGAATGGCCTTTGCCCGGGAGGGCTGGACCCGCTGGGGCGACCGGATGCAGGAGGACGTCGAGGACGCCATCGATCAGGCCATTGCTCTCAAGGGTCTGGATGCCGGTCGGGTGGCCATCATGGGCACCAGCTACGGCGGCTATGCGGCCCTGATGGGGGCGGTGCGGCGCCCGGACCTCTACAAGGCGGCGATCGCCATCTGCGGCGTAGCCGATCTGCCGGAGATGCTGGACTGGGAGCGACGCGAGGACGACACCCCGGACCGGCAGGTCTACAATTTCTGGATCCAGCGGATCGGCGATCCGGCGACCATGGGCCCGCAGCTCGCGGCGGCGTCCCCCAGCCGGCGGGCGGCGGAGATCACCTGTCCGGTGCTGCTGGTGCACGGCGTGGACGACCCGATCGTCCCGGTGATCGAATCCCGACGCATGAACGAGGCCCTGAAGCAGGCCGGCAAGACGGTGGAATTGATCGAGGTCGAGGACGCCGGCCACGCCGACTGGCCGTCTGAGAAGGAGCAGGAATTGCTGGAGCGTTACATCGTCCTGCTGAAGCAGGCGTTCGCCTGATCCTCAGCCGCAGACGGGACAGCCTGGGTCGGCCGCGATGCGCACGGTGCGGGTTCGGCCGGTGAGGGCGTCGTGGATCCAGAGTCGTCCGGTCAGAGGGTCGCCGGCGCCGGTCAGCCGCTTGATGGCCTCGAGCGCCGTCAGGCTGCCGATCAGGCCGGCGAGCGCGCCCACCACGCCGACGCGGGCGCAGGTTTCGGCATCGGGCGGGATATCCGGCACCAGACAACGATAGCAGGGCCGGCCCTCGAACACGGCGACCTGACCGCTCCAG
Organism: uncultured Alphaproteobacteria bacterium; assembly: GCA_964022245.1. Lineage (GTDB taxonomy): Bacteria > Pseudomonadota > Alphaproteobacteria > Caulobacterales > Caulobacteraceae > Brevundimonas. Next base: position 6,011 of record CAXICH010000026.1, on the reverse strand, counting down.
GCCCCGAGGGCACCTGAGACCAGCGGCACCCCGGCACGGACGCAGGCGGCGTTCACCGCCATCCGGGTCCCGAAATCGTCGGTACCGTCGATCACCAGGTCCCAGCCGGCGACCCGCTGCGATGCCGTTTCGAACGACAGGCGCTCGGCAAAGGTACGAACCTGGACATGGGGGTTGAGCGCCGTCAGATGCCGGGCCGAGACCTCGACCTTGGACTGGCCCCTGTCAGCCGTCTCGAACTGGATCTGGCGCTGCAGGTTCGAGAGCGAGACGGTGTCGTCATCGACGAGCCCCAGGGTGCCCACCCCGGCCGCCGCCAGATAGAGGGCGGCCGGACCGCCGACGCCGCCCATGCCCACGACCAGCACGCGCGCCGCTTTCAGCCGCTGCTGTCCCGGGCCGCCGACGTCGGCCAGAACCAGATGGCGGGCGTAGCGTTCGATTTCGTCTTCGGAAAAGGTCACGGCCCTGTTCTAGGGCGCCGCGGTCGGGGATGCGACCCGGATTGTGGGCCTAGCCGTCGGTGCCGGTCCGCGCGGCGTCGGGTGCATCGTCGCCGCGGGCGCACTGGGCCAGAAGCCCCTCGGCGCGCTCGACGGGAAGTCGGCCCTCGGCCAGCGCCACGAGGTCCAGTCCCGTCGACCAGGTCTCGAAATGGCAGTGCGCCATGGGCGCATCGAACAGGCGGTCGGCCACCGGACGATCGGCGAGGATCGCCAGATTGGTGTGGCGGGGATCGTTTCTGAGGCGGCCCAGCAGGCGATCCACATCGGACCGTGCGCCCTCGATGACCTGCACGACCCGCCCGGCATCGATCGCCATGGCGCCCGTCAGATGATCGCGACGGTTGTTGACCTCGGACACACCGAGGACCTGGGCGACCGAGAGAAGACTGGTACCGAGCGAGCCCATGGCCTCGCTCACATAGGTGATGCGATGAAGCATTGTTCTGCCTGAATGGGGAGAATTGTGAAGGCGGGGACGCTACACGGAATTGAATTCTAATGTAACTGGTTACAGCGGCAAGAATATGGCCGTCATTAGTCTGTTACATTTCAACCCCTTGAGCTTGCAGACCCTCAATCGCGGCCCCATCTGGGCGGCATGAGCCACTCAGAATCTCTCTCCGCCTCACCGACCGGCCCCGGCTGGCACGGCACCACCATCCTCGCGGTCCGCAAGGGCGGCACCACGGTCCTCGCCGGCGACGGCCAGGTCTCGATGGGGCCGACCATCGTCAAGGGCGCCGCCCGCAAGGTCCGCACCCTGGCGGGCGGCCGGGTCGTCGCGGGCTTCGCCGGCGCCACCGCCGACGCCTTTACCCTGCTGGAGCGGCTGGAGGCCAAGCTGGAGCAATATCCGGATCAACTGGCGCGCGCGTGCGTCGATCTGGCCAAGGACTGGCGCACCGACCGCTATCTGCGGCGGCTGGAGGCGATGCTTTTGGTTGCCGACAAGACCTCGATCTTTACGGTGACAGGCGTCGGCGATGTGCTGGAGCCGGAGCACGGGGTGGCGGCCGTCGGGTCCGGCGGAAACTTCGCCCTGTCAGCGGCCCGCGCCCTGATCGAGAACACCGACCTCGACGCCGAGGCGGTCGCCCGCAAGGCCATGGCCATCGCCGCCGAGGTCTGTGTCTACACCAATGGCAACCTGACCGTTGAAACCCTGGGAGGCCACGAATGACCGATCTGTCCCCCCGTGAAATCGTCTCCGAGCTGGACCGCTTCATCGTCGGCCAGGCCGATGCCAAGCGCGCCGTGGCCCTGGCGCTGCGTAACCGCTGGCGGCGCAAGCGCGTGCCCGATGATCTGCGCGACGAGGTGACGCCCAAGAACATTCTGATGATCGGGCCCACCGGGGTGGGCAAGACCGAGATCGCGCGGCGTCTGGCCAAGCTGACCGGATCGCCCTTCCTCAAGGTCGAGGCGACCAAATTCACCGAGGTCGGCTATGTCGGCCGGGACGTAGACCAGATCCTGCGCGATCTGGTCGAGGCCGCGCTCATCATCGTGCGGGACCGCCGTCGGGGTGAGGTTCGCGCCCAGGCCGAGCAGGCCGCCGAGGACCGGGTCCTGGATGCCCTGGTCGGGGCGGGCGCGCAAAAGGCAACCCGCGACGCCTTCCGCACGCGACTGCGCAAGGGCGAGCTGGACGACAAGGAGATCGATCTGGCGCTGGCCGATACGGCCTCGCCGATGCCGGGACTGGATCTGCCGGGCATGGCTCCGGGCGGCAATGTCGGCATGATCAATCTGAGTGAGATGCTGGGCAAGATGGGTGGCCCCCGGACGAAGACGGTGCGGCTGTCGGTCAAGGCCGCCCATGCGCCCCTGATCGCCGAGGAATCGGACAAGCTGCTGGACACCGAGAGTCTGGCGCGTGAGGCGGTCCAGCTGGCCGAGACCGAGGGCATTGTTTTCATCGACGAGATCGACAAGGTGGCCGCGCGTCAGGACCGCGGCGGGTCCGATGTCAGCCGCGAAGGCGTTCAACGCGACCTGCTGCCCCTGATCGAGGGCACGACGGTGGCGACCCGCTACGGGCCGGTAAAATCCGACCATGTGCTGTTCGTGGCCTCGGGCGCGTTTCACGTTTCCAAGCCGAGCGACCTGCTGCCCGAGCTGCAGGGGCGCCTGCCGATCCGGGTCGAGCTGAAGGCCCTGACACGGGATGACTTCAGGCGCATCCTGACCGAGCCCGAGTCCAATCTGATCCGCCAGAACCGGGCCCTGCTGGCGACCGAGGACGTGACGCTGGAGTTCACCGACGATGCCATTGAGGCCCTCGCGGATGCGGCGGTTGCCGCCAACGGCGCCATCGAGAACATCGGGGCGCGACGCCTGATCACGGTGGTCGAACGGGTGCTGGAGGAGACCAGCTTCAAGGCCGCAGACCTGTCAGGGCAGACCGTCCGCTTTGACGCCGACGCCGTGCGTGAGCGGCTGGGCGACCTGACGGGTGACAGCGACCTGAGCCGCTACATCCTTTAGGCGGGGCGGAACTTCACTGTGGCGCAACTGCCGCAGGCGGAATTCTTGTCGCCGGGGACGCAGCGGATTCAGGGTCCAGTCATTCCACCGCCCTAGTGTCGGCCACAGTGAACTGTCTCGACGCGTCTTCTTTCACGGCCTGAAGAAAGCACGGCCCATGACCCGGACACTGCCTGCCCTGATCCGTCGCCTGATGCAGCCTGACGAGCTGGATATGGCCGAGCACTATGAAACGCGGGGCGAGCGCCTGGCCGATCTGTGGGTGCATATGGTCGGTCTGGGACTGGCGGGCGTGGGCGGCGTCGTGCTGGCCGTCATGTCATCGTTTTCGGATGGCGGCGCCGGCCTGATCCTGGCCACCGCCGTCTACGCCCTGTGCCTGATCGCCATGCTGACGGCCTCGACCGTCTATAATCTGACGCATCCGGGACCGGCCCGGCCGCTGCTGCGGCGGCTGGATGAGGCGGCCATCTTCCTGATGATCGCCGGCAGCTACACGCCCTTCACCACCCAGAGATTCGAGGGGGCATGGTCGACTGGCTTCACCCTGCTGATCTGGGCACTGGCGCTGGGCGGCGTGGCCGCCAAACTGGTGCTGCCGCGCCTGTCCGACGCGATCTGGAGCACCGTCTATGTGATCTTCGGGTGGCTGGCGGTGCTGGCGCTGAAACCCATGCTGGACACAGTGCACCCCGCCGCCCTGACCCTGCTGGTGATCGGCGGGCTGGTCTACACCTCGGGCGTGTTCGTCTTCATCAGCCCCAAGGTGAAGTTCCGCCGCGCCATCTGGCACGGCTTCGTTGTGGCCGGGGCCGGTGTGCACTGGGCCGCCATCCTGGTCGGGGTCGTCCTGGCGCCGGCCACCTGACTTCGGCCGCGCGCCCCTCGGATCGGTCGAGGCTGGCGTAAAGCGTCGGGCCGCGCGATAGTGGTCCCGGTTTCACCACAAGGACATCAGCGTGACGGATGCCAAGCCCGGTGGCGACACGGTCGTCATCAAGAAGTATGCGAACCGGCGGCTCTACAATACCGCCACATCCTCCTATGTGACGCTCGACGATCTGGCTGCCATGGTGCGCGAGGGGATCGATTTCGTCGTCTATGACGCCAAGACCAATGACGATCTGACCCGGACCATCCTGACCCAGATCATCTTCGAGGAAGAAAGCCGGGGCGAGGCCCTGCTGCCGGTGCAGTTCCTGCGGCGGCTGATCGGCTTTTACGGCGGCCAGATGCAGGGCGTCCTGCCCAGCTATCTGGAAATGTCGCTGGATTCCTTCTCGAAGCAGCAGGAGCAGTTCCGGACGCAGCTGAACCGGGCGTTCGGCACCGGCGCCGGGGCGGGGCTGATGGAGGACGCGGTCCGCCAGAATATGGTGATGTTCCAGAAAGCCATGACCCTGTTCCCGGGCTTCAATGCCTATGCCCGTGCGGGTGCGACCGAAGAGCCGGCCGGAGACCCCGGGACCCCGCCCCCCGCGGCGGCATCCGGCACGGCATCAGGGCACGATCCGGCCCTCGACGAGATGCGTCGCCAGATGGACGAGATGCGGGCCCAGATCGAACGGCTGGCCGAGGGCAGTGCCCGCGGCGGCAAGAAGGGCGGATCGGATCCCGCATGACCGGGCGCATCCCGCCTGTCGGTCCAACCCCGCCCGTCACCGGTGTCGTGCCGGACCGGCGTGAGGGTCGACGTCGCGAGGACGAGCGCCGCAAGGCGGACCGCCGGGCCGAGGGCCGCGCCCTCGTGCCCCGGGAAACCCCTGCCGGGAGCCCGGACGAAACTGCCGATCCGGCGGCAGGCCCTGCCGCGACGCCCCCTCCGGTGTCGCCGCTCGGGACCGGAGCGTTCGAGGCCCAGATGCTGGGCCAGACGGGGGCAAGAAAGGGCCTGAGAGGCGGCCCGCCGGTGCTGGATGCCGCGCGTTCGGCCTATCTGGGCAATGAATATTCGGGGGCGAAGGACCGTCGCCCGCCACCGGGCAAGACCGGCAAGACCGAGGTCTGACGCCCGGCCTCCGCGGCGGCATGACCCTTGCTGGATGCGGGATCCCTGTCCCGTATCGGAGCCCGGATCATGTCTCTGGCCAATCTGTTCTCGTTCACCGCCCGCGCCGCCGATGTGATGATCGTGGCCCTGGTGTTCAGCGTGTTCGGCTGATCACCCGCCGCTGAAGTCGAGATCCTTGCGGGCCGCGATGATCGTCACGATGAATCCGGCCAGCACGTCCAGCATGATCATGATGGTGATCAGGAAAAAGGTCGAGGTGGCAAAGCTCGGGATCAGCAGGAACTGCACCAGACAGACGACGAACAGGATCATCGACAGGGCGTGATTGATGATCGCCACCTTCTGGCTGGAGGTCGATTTCAGCAGCTCGAAGAACAGGAAGATCAGGCCGAGGAACAGGATCATGTCGCCGACCCCGACATTCCAGCGCACCCCGGACGTCATCGGCAAGGAAAAGATCGCCTGCCGCAGGGACGGATCGGCCCCCAGCGACGGATCCCCGCCCATCAAGCCGGTCAGGACGACGATATTGTAGAGCAGCCACGGCACGATCAGCAGCGGTACGGCAATCCACATGGCCTGTTCCCTCGTCGTCCGGTGCGCGGACCCCAGATCCGACCCGGGGGCCGGTTAACCTATACGGCAAGTCTAACCCTGTTCCTTCGCCTGCGCCATCGGGGGCACGGCAGGAGTCAGACTTCTGTGATCTGCCCCGGGTTTCTTGACCGTGATTTCAACCACATAACCCCCAACAGGTCCGAGAGGCTGGCCATCAGCCTCTCCCAGTTGGTGTATTTCGACCGGCCGGAATCGCGCGCCCGGTGAGTGATGGGCAGATAGCGGTTCTGGTAACCCTCGCGGATCATCAGGGCCGGCAGATAGCGGTGGATGTGATCGAAATACGGAAGCCGCAGGAAGACGTCGCGCCGGAAGGCCTTCAGCCCGCAGCCGGTGTCGTCGGCATCGTCGCCCAGCAGCCGTTTGCGGATGCGGTTGGCCCAGCGCGA
>CAXICH010000025.1:0-15598 GCA_964022245.1 uncultured Alphaproteobacteria bacterium | reverse complement strand
ATCATCGGCCTGCGCCGCAAGATCGCGGAGAAGATGGCCGAGAGCGTGCGTCGCATCCCGCACATCACCTATGTCGAGGAAATCGACATGACGGCGGTCGAGGAGCTGCGGGCGCATCTGAATGCGACGCGCACCAAGGACCAGCCCAAGCTGAACGTCCTCCCCTTCATCGCCCGCGCGATCGTTGTGGCCCTGCGCGACCAGCCGACCATCAACAGCCACTATGACGACGAGGGCGGGGTGCTGACGACACACAACGCCGTCCATCTGGGCATCGCCGCCCAGACGCCGAACGGCCTGATGGTGCCGGTGGTCCGCCACGCCGAGGCGCGCGATCCGTATGACACCGCCCTTGAAATCGCCCGGGTCTCGGGCGCGGCCAAGGACGGCTCGGCCAAGCGCGAGGAGCTGTCGGGCTCGACCATCACCATCACCTCGCTGGGCACGCTGGGCGGGGTGGTCCACACCCCGATCATCAACCACCCCGAGGTCGCCATCGTCGGCCCCAACAAGATCGCCGAACGCGTGGTCGTCAAGGACGGCCAGATGGTCGTGCGCAAGATGATGAACCTGTCCTCCAGCTTCGATCACCGTATCGTCGATGGCCACGACGCCGCCGTCTTCGTCCAGCGCATCAAGGGCCTGCTGGAACACCCCGCGACGCTGTGGATGGGGTGAGGGTATGAGACTGCGGAATCCTAAATCCCGCGTCATTGGCGCAGCGGTCAGCGCGGTTATCGCGGTTCTCGCGGCAACACCTGCTATGGCCTGTCTCCCGGAGCCGTGGCCTTCATGGTCTGAGATTCAGAGGCCGGGTGGACCCGACCTGATGATCGTCCGCGTCACCCGCGTCGATATTGCGGAGACGCCCCGCATATCCGCCTACGCAGAAGTGTTTGATGAAACGGTGACGGTTGAGCTGGTGGAGACGTTGCAGGGCTCTCCGGACGAGCAGTACCAAAAGGTTCAGCCTCACTCCCGACGGTATCTGACCGATAATGTAATGAGATGCAGCCTTTGGCGGGTCGATCTCAAGGTCGGCGATCTGGTCGTTGCCTACGAAAATCGCGACGGCAGTCTCCACATTCCGCAGCCGTACCATGTCCCCCCGGACCTGAAAGCCGTCCTGGAAGCTCACCAATGACCCAGACCCTCTCCACCAAAGTTCTCATCATCGGGGCCGGCACCGGCGGCTATGTCGCGGGGATCCGCTGTGGCCAGCTGGGGCTCGACACCATCCTCGTGGATGGCGGGGATGGCCTCGGCGGGACCTGCCTGAACGTCGGCTGCATTCCGTCCAAGGCGATCATCCACGCGGCCAACAAGTTCGAGACCGTGGCAAAGGCGGCGGACGGCGGCACGCTGGGCATCACGGCGTCCAGGCCCGCCGTCGATCTGTCGAAGACGGTCGAGTGGAAGGACGGCATTGTCCGTAAGCTGAACGGCGGGGTTGCGGCCCTGTTGAAGAAGGCCAAGGTCAAGATCATAAACGGCTGGGCCGAATTCTCGGACGCCAAGACCTGCACGGTGAAGACCGCCGACGGCGACATCACGATTTCCGCCGAGCACGTCATTCTGGCCACCGGGTCCGAGCCGGTCGAACTGCCCTTCCTGCCGTTCGGCGGCGATGTGATTTCCTCGACCGAGGCGCTGGCGCTGGACAAGGTCCCGGGCAAGCTGGTGGTGGTCGGCGGCGGCTATATCGGGCTGGAGCTGGGCATTGCCTATCGCAAGCTGGGGGCCGAGGTCGCCATCGTCGAAATGGCCGACCGCCTGCTGCCGCTCTACGACAAGGCCCTGACCGATCCGGTCGCCAAATGGCTGGAGAAGCATGGCGTCGAGCTGCACCTCGGGGCCAAGGCGGGGTCGTTCGAAAAGGGCCAGCTGAACGTCACCGACAAGGACGGCAAGGCGCTGACGCTCAAGGCCGACAAGGTGCTGGTCACCGTCGGTCGTCGCCCGCGCACCAGGGGCTGGGGTCTGGAGAATATGGGCGTGGCCATGGCCGGGCCGTTCGTGAAGATCGACGACCGCTGCGCCACCTCGATGCGGAATGTCTGGGCTGTCGGCGACCTGACCGGCGAACCCATGCTGGCCCACAAGGGCTCGGCCCAGGGCGAGGTCGTGGCCGAGCTCATCGCCGGTCATGACAAGCGGTTTGACCCCGTGACCATTGCCGCCGTCTGTTTCACCGAGCCGGAAATCGTCTCGGCCGGCCTCGGCCCTCAAGACGTCGAGGGGCGCGACGATGTGATCACCGCCATGTTCCCCTTCATGGCCATCGGCCGGGCGCTGGCGCTGGAGGCCGGTGACGATGGCGGCTTCGTCCGTGTGATCGCGTCAAAGACCGACCACCGCATCCTCGGCATCCAGGCCGTCGGCCAGCATGTGTCGGAACTGTCGAACAGCTTTGCCCAGATGATGGAAATGGGGGCGGTGCTGGAAGACGTGGCCGGGACCATCCACGTTCACCCGACTATGGGCGAGGCCTTCCACGAGGCCAGCCTGCGCGCGCTGGGCCACGCCATCCACATCTAGGGGGCCCTATCGCTCGTGACGCGGACACTCGCGGCTTGAGGGCGGGCATTACCGCGCTTTCACTTGAGTGGCCTGCGAGGGTGCCGCATCGTGGGGGTCACCCAGATGGAGGATACCCCATGCGACTTTCCCTGATGATGGCGACCGTGGTCGCCGGCGTGGCGCTGGCGGGCGCCGCAAACGCGCAGGACGCCCATGCCGGCCACGAGGCACACGCGGCCGAGGGGCAGTACCGAGCCTCGCTCACGCGGATGATCACCTCGACGGCCGACGGTGAATGCCCCGCCGACCTGATGGCGGCGGAACTGCTGAGCGCCTGCAATGAACAGGTCGACCAGATCGGGCCGGCCCTGCAGTCGCTGGGCCCGGTCAGCGACATGGCGTTCGTCAGTGCCGAAGGCGAAGGCGCCGAGCGCGTCGAAACCTATGAGGTCTTCTTCGAGAGCGGCCAGATGCTGACCTGGGGCATCGGCGGCTACACCGACGGCAAATTCACCGTGGCCTTCGTTACCGGCTGAAGCCCCACATGGAAACGGGGCCGGTTCTGACGACCGGCCCCGGTCCTGGCGTCGGTCGGGTCGTTACGCGGCGTCTTTCAGCGCCGCATCATTGATGCGGGCATCGGCGATGGTCGTCAGATCCTCGTCGGTCTGCGACTCCTCCTGCAGGGTCTCGTCCAGCAGCTTGACCGCCTCGTCGAGTCCGAGCACCTGCGCCCAGCGCTTGAGCGTGCCGTAGCGGGTGATCTCGTAGTGTTCGACGGCCTGGGCGGCGGCCAGCAGGCCGGCGTCGAGCGCGGGGTTGCCCTTGTACTCCTCGGCGATCTCGTCGCCCTCGGCGAGGATGCCGTTGATGGCGTCGCAGGTCTTGCCGCGCGGGGTCTTGTCGATGATCTCGAACACCCGCTCCAGCCGCTCGATCTGACCCTCGGTCTGCGCCTCGTGCTTGTCGAAGGCCGCCTTCAGTTCATCGGACTGGGCCGCCCGCTTCATCTTCGGCAGGGACTTCAGGATTTTGCGCTCGGCGTAATAGATGTCGCGCAGGGTATCGTGAAACAGGGTGTTCAGGGTTTTCTCGGCCATGGTGTCCTCCTCGGGGTGAGACCTCCAAAAGCCATGACCCGACGGCAGGGTTCCTGTGTCGGCTGGACGACTCAGCGGGCGCCGTTGCGACGCCCCAGATCGGCCAGTCGCGGACGCAGCATGCGGTAGCAATCGCATGCAGTGGCCTCCAGCCCCTCGCGGTCCAGAATGCGGATGGTACCGCGCCCGTACGCGATCAGCTTCTTTCGCCGGAGCTGGGTCGCGGCCTCACTGATCGTCGACCGGCGGACGGCGATCAGGCGTGCCAGTTCTTCCTGCCGAAAATGCAGCAGGTCGTGGGGCGACAGGTCGCGCGCCGTCAGGATCCAGCGCGCGATGCGGGCGGGGATGCGGTGCAGGGAGTTGCAGGCCGCCGTCTGCGCAGCCTGGGCCTGATAGAGATCGGTCAGCACCAGCAACCGGGTCATCAGTCGGGGTCGATCCGAGGCCAGTCGACGCAGGGCGACGGCGCTGGCGGCCCAGGCCTCGCCCGAGGTCCGACAGACAATCTCCCAGGCACTGGCGCGGTCGGCCATGAAGGGTGCCAGACCCGTCAGCCCCTCGCTGCCGACGACCGCGGTCTCGACGGTGCTCCCGTCGGGAAACCGGATCACATTGGCGAACTGGGCGTCGATCGGGAAATGCACCTCTTCGACCGGAGCGTCCTGATCCACGACGATCTGGTCCAGGGTGACCGACACGCGGCGCAGCAAGGGGCGCAACGCGGCAGCGTCGTCGGCGTCCAGCGACGCGATGAACCAGTTTTCGAGGGAGGCAGACGGGTGGGACATGAAACGGCAACGCTCAAGGTCCCGCTTCGGTGCCAGGGCCGGCGGCAGCGAGCCCTGTGTCACCGGGCGAACATTGTCGGGCGGAGGGACATGATAGGGACGGCCCCTTGATCAGGGGACCACTGTGAAGACCTATTTCTGCTTCATCGAAAGCGATGTGCTGAGCACGCCTCACGTCGAGCCGCTCATGGCTGGAACGGACGCCGAGGCGTTGCAGGAGGCCGCCGCCCTGCTGCAGACGCATGCGAGCGGTATCGCCGCCCATGTGCTCTGCGGCGAGACGCGGATCGGCACCGTTCGCCCGGCATCGACCCGCTCCGACGCGGACCCTGACGAGACTATCCCCGCCTGAGATCCGGCGGGGTTGCTTCTTCCGTCAGTATGCGGATCGCTTCCTCGACTGTAACGATCTCTTGGCCTTGCGAGCCGAGACGGCGGAGGGCGACCTTGCCTTCCTCGGCCTCGTTCTTGCCGACCACGGCGATCACCGGAACCTTGGCGACCGAGTGCTCGCGCACCTTGTAGCCGACCTTCTCGTTGCGCAGATCGGTCTCGACCCGCAGGCCGGCGGCCTTGAACTTCGCGGCCACCTGTTTGGCATAGTCGTCGGCGTCCGAGACGATGGTGGCGACCACGGCCTGGACCGGGGCCAGCCACAGGGGGAAGGCTCCGGCATAGTTCTCGATCATGATGCCGATGAAGCGCTCGAACGAGCCCAGGATGGCCCGGTGCAGCATGACGGGGCGATGCTTGGCGCCGTCCTCCCCGACATATTCCGCGCCCAGACGTTCGGGCAGGACATAGTCCAGCTGAATGGTGCCGCACGTCCATTCGCGGCCGATGGCGTCCTTGACGACAAAGTCCAGCTTGGGTGCATAGAAGGCGCCGTCGCCCTCGGTCACCACCGGCTCGGTGCCCGCGGCGCGGGCAGCCTCGGCCATCTGGGCCTCGGCCTTGTCCCAGAATTCGTCCGTACCCGCACGAACTTCGGGGCGGGTGCCCAGACTGATGTAGGCCGTCTCCATGCCGAGGTCGGCGTGGACGCTGCGCGCCAGGTCGATGAACCGCGAGGTCTCCTCGACGATCTGGTCCTCGCGGCAGAAGATGTGGGCATCGTCCTGGACGAATCCGCGTACCCGCATCAGGCCGTGCAGGGCGCCCGACGGCTCGTAGCGGTGACAGGCGCCGAACTCGGCCATCCGCAGCGGCAGCTCCCGATAGGACCGCAGGCCCTGATCGAAGATCTGCACATGTCCGGGGCAGTTCATCGGCTTGAGGCTGAGTTCCTCGCCCTCGACCGTCTCGCACACAAACATGTTCGGTCGATACTTGTCCCAGTGGCCCGAAGCCTCCCAGAATTTTCGGTCCAGCACCTGGGGCGTCTTGACCTCGACATAGCCCGAGGCGTTCAGGCGGCGGCGCATATAGGCCTCGATCACCTGCCACAGCACCCAGCCCTTCGGGTGCCAGAAGACCATGCCCCGGCCCTCTTCCTGCATGTGGAAAAGCTCCATCGCGCGACCCAGCTTGCGGTGGTCGCGCTTTTCGGCTTCTTCCAGCCGCTTCAGATGGGCGTCCAGATCCTCCTTGGAGGCCCAGGCCGTCGCATAGATGCGCTGCAGCTGCGGATTGCGGTGATCGCCCCGCCAGTATGCCCCGGCCAGCTTGGTCAGCTTGAAGGCCTTGCCGACGAATTTGGTCGAGGGGAAGTGCGGCCCCCGGCACAGGTCCAGCCATTTGCCGGTGCGATAGACGGTAATGACCTCGTTTTCCGGCAGGTCGCGGATCAGCTCGGCCTTGAAGCGCTCTACGATGCTGTCGAAATAGATGATGGCCGCGTCGCGGTCCCAGACCTCGCGGACCAGCTTCTCGTCGCGGTCGACGATTTCAGCCATGCGCTTTTCGATGGCGGCAAAATCGTCGGTCGAGAACGGCTCTTCCCGGTGAAAATCGTAATAGAATCCGTCGTCAATCGCCGGGCCAATCGTCACCTGGGTCCCGGGAAACAACTCCTGCACCGCCTGGGCCAGCACATGGGCGGCGTCGTGGCGGATGGTTTCCAGCGCCGCCGGATCGTCGCGCATGATCAGGCGGAAATCGCCGCCGGTGTCGATCGGCCGGTCGAGGTCGCGTTGCTCGCCGTTGATCTCGACCAGGGCCGCCTTCTTGGCCAGCGAGGGCGAAATGGAGGCCGCGACCTGCCGGCCCGTCGTCGAGGACGGGAATTGGCGGACGGCACCGTCGGGAAATTTCAGGTCAATCATCTGTCTGTCTTCGTTGTCTGGATCGCGGAAGGGGAGGGATCCCGCGCCGGAACCGGGTCATAACCCGAGCTTCCGAATGGATGGCATTTGCAAAGGCGCCGCACTGTCAGCCATCCGCCCCTCGCCGGCCCATGAGTGATCAGGGCGTCGCGGGCATAGTCCGAACAGGTCGGGAGGAACCGGCAGGACTGCCCGATCAGGGGCGACAGGGTCAGCTTGTAGCCACGATGGGCCGCGCGGACGCCGCGTTCGTAAAGGGTTTCGCCGGATGCCATGTCGCCGCGCTTATCCCCCGCATCGCCCGCCCGGGCAAGCACCGCGGGCAAGGTCGGGGAGAGCCGGGCGGATCAGGCCGCTCCGGCGCGGCGAGTTCGGTCGGCTTCAGGGATGTTGCGGGGGGCCAGGGCCATGTCGACGGCGTCGATCAGGGCGCCCATGGCCACCTGGGTCGAGGCATGGCGCTGGGGATAGTCCGCAACCGGCTTGAGCACGCGCAGACCCTCGAACCGGCCGGCGGGACCTTCTCCGCCCGCCTTCAGCATGGCGGTGAGGGCCGCTGCCGCAGTCGTGATCTCGTCGGGAGTGGCGCCCATGACCGCCTCGCCGATGACGCCGGCGGCCGCTTGCCCGAGGGCGCAGGCCTTGATGTCCTGGGCGAAGCCGGCGACCCGGCCCTCATCGTCCAGAACGACATCGACAATCGCACGCGAGCCGCACAACCGCGCCACGCGCTCGCCGGTCCCGTCCGGCGACGCCAGCCGGCCAGCATGGGGCAGATTGGCCGCCAGTCCCAGAATCCGGGCACTGTAGAGATCGTCGATCATGGCTGAAACATAGGCGCGACCTGCGCCGCGCGGAAGACGCTATTGCAGGGACTGCCAGGTCCGCGTGCCCTCGGCGGTGACCGGGCCGGCGGCACGCTCGCGAATCCACGCCAGATTCTGGTCGGCGATCTCGGGCGGCAGTTCGCGGCGAAGGATGGTCTCTGCTTCACCGAGCTTGCCGGACAATCCCAGAACGAGGGCCAGATTCTGTTTCACCTGAAGGCCGGCCCCGGGCCGGGCCGCCGCTCGTCGCAGCAGGGTCTCGGCTCCGGCCAGATCACCCGCGGTCAGGCGCACCATGGCCATGTTCGACAGGATGGAGGGATTGTCTGGTGACAGACGCAGGCCCTCGGCCCAGGCGGTCTGGGCATCCGCCTCACGCCGCACCTGCTGATACGCGACTCCCAGCAGCGACCACGGCCGCCAGTCACCGGGCAACAGGTCGCGCGCCCGTTCAAGCGCAGCAATTCCATAGAAGGCCTGCCCGCGGGCGATATGGGCGCGGCCCAGCTCGATCATGGCTTCGGTGTTGTCGGGCTGGACGACCAGTACCTTGTCGGCCGCCTGAACCGCCTGATCGAACTGGCCCAGTTCCCGCAGGGCCTGCGCCAGACGCACGCCCGCGACCGGATCGGCGGGGTTGATCTCGAATTCCTGCTGCCAGAACAGGGAGCGGCTGAGCGGGTCCATCCGCTCATAGGTCGCGCGTGTCTCGGCCGAGGCAGGCTGGCGATCCTGCGCCAGGGCGACACCGGGAAGGGTCAGGGCGGCGAGCGTGACGATCAGCAGAAGTGGGCGCGACATGGGACGATCCCGGGGATAGAGTTTCGGTCACCGTCAGGGTGGGCCGCTTCGGTCAATCCTTCGTTAACCCCACAGATGTCGTGGAGAGCCCATGTCCCGCCGCCTGCCCGTCTTGCTCGCTGCTGATTCCGAAGACGCCCAATCAGCCCGGCCGGTGTGCCTGATCGCGCGGGACGCCGTGCCGGAAGGCCGGATCGGGGCCTGGGCTGCGGCCAACGGGTTCAAGGGGCAGGAGGGGCGGTTACTGCTGTGCCCCGACGACGCCGGAGAGGTCGCCGAAGCGCTGTTCGGGATCGGCAAGGCGCTTGACCCGATGACGCTGCGGGCCTTGGCCGACCGACTGCCGGGCGGGGTCTGGCGGCTGGACGGGGTGTCCGAGGATCAGGCCGAGCTGGCGGCTCTGGCCTTCTGTCTCGGCCGCTATGCGTTTGATCGGTACACCAGGGCTGCGGCCGAGCCCGCCGCCCGGCTGGTTGTGCCGGAGGGTGGAGATATCAACCGCATTCTCGATCTGGCGCGCAGCTGCGATCTGGTCCGCGAGATGGTCGATACCCCGGCCGCCGACATGGGCCCCCTGCAGATCGAGACGATGGCGCGCGAGATCGCTGAAGAGTCGGGCGCCACCCTCAGTGTGATCACCGGCGACGCCCTGCTTGAGGCCAACTACCCGGCCGTTCACGCGGTCGGCCGGGCGGCGGTCCCGGCGCGGGCCCCGCGCATGATCGAGATTCACTGGAACGCTGACCGGACCGACCTGCCGCTGCTGGCCGTTGTCGGCAAGGGCGTGGTGTTCGACACCGGCGGGCTGAACCTCAAGGCCGGGGCCGGCATGCGCAATATGAAGAAGGATATGGGCGGTTCAGCCCATGCGCTGGGGCTGGCGCGACAGGTGATGCGGGCAGGCCTCGGGGTGCGATTGGTGGTGCTGATCCCGGCGGTCGAGAACGCCGTCTCGGGCGACGCCTTCCGTCCCGGCGATGTCCTGTCCAGTCGCAAGGGGCTGACCATCGAGATCGGCAACACCGATGCCGAGGGACGGCTGATCCTCGCCGATGCCCTGGCCCGGGCAGGGGAGCTTGAGCCGGATCTGACACTGGACTTTGCCACCCTGACCGGGGCTGCGCGCATCGCTCTGGGGCCGGACCTGCCTCCGCTCTACACGGACGATGAGACACTGGCGGCCGATCTGCTGGCGGCTTCAGGCCGCGTGCAGGACCCGGTCTGGCGCATGCCACTCTGGGCGCCCTATGCCGATGCCCTGGACAGCGACATCGCCGATCTCCGGAATGACTCCGCCGCCTGGGCCCAGGCCGGCTCGGTGACGGCGGCCCTGTTCCTCAAGAATTTCGCGCCGGAGACCGGGGTCTGGGCGCATATGGATATCTTCGCCTGGAACCCGCGCGGTCGTGCGGGCTGGCCCCAGGGCGGCGAGGTCCAGGCCATGAGGGCCTGTTTCGAGATGCTGAAGACGCGTTATCCGGGCTGAATCGTACCGGCGTTAACGCGACCTTCGGCCTTCACCCGCAGTCTGGCGCGGAATTCGGACCCACCCGCCGCCGCATGTGATGATCGACGTCGATACCCGCACCCTGCTGATGCGACCCGACCTTGCCGAAGCGGCACTGGAAGGGATTGCGCCCGCACGCGCCTATCGTCCCACGGCCGCCATGCAAGGCGTTGCCGCCGTGGCTGACGTCCGGGACGATGACGGCAACCGGATCTCCCAGCTGCTGTTCGGAGAGGCGTTTGACGGGCTGGTCCATGAGGGGCCTCGCCACTGGGGACGCTGTCGTCGGGACGGGGTCATAGGCTGGGTGACAGCGGATGCGCTCCGGTCAGGCGTGAGCCTGCCGACGCACCGGGTCTCCGCGCCCGGCGGCGTTCTGCCGTTCAATGCCCTCGTCGATCCGGTCCGTGACCCGGTCGGAGATGTGGCCCTGATGCCGCTCGGCCAGTTTGAGGGGGATCTGGTCGCTGTGGCCGAGACACTGGCGGGTCTGCCCCACGCCCTGGGCGGTCGGGCTGAAGCGGGCATGGACTGCGCCGCCCTGGTTCAGGCCTGCCTGATCGCCTGTGGCCGCGCGGCGCCCCGCCATACTGACGGTCAGGCCGAACTGGGCCGGGCTGTCGCCACAGCCGAACTGCAGCGCGGCGATCTGGTGCTGTGGCGCCATCCGGCGGGCGGGCCCGGCTGGACCGGTCATTCGGCGATTGCGCTCGATGCGGACACGGTGATCCACGCTTCGGGCCGGGCGGGCGCAGTCTGCCGCCAGCCTCTGGCCGAGGTGGATACGAATCAGCGCGCCGAAGGCTTCGACGCGCCGATCTTCAGACGACTATAAAGAAGGCGATCAGCCGCCTACGGGCGCGCTGTCCGAGGCCGGCGGCGCGGCGTCCGTCTCTTCGATGACGGGTTGACCCGCAGCGCCCTCGATCGGGGCGGCCGCTTCGCCTTCACCGGCTTCGCCGGCTTCACCCGCGGCAGCGCCGGGCTGACGCGCGGGATCCGGCGCCGGAACCGCATAGCCGCTGGAGCCCTGGGTCATCAGCCAGGCGATCAGGTTCACACGGGTTTCGGTGTCGCGCAGACCGGCGAACGACATCTTGGTGCCCGAGACGTAGCGGGCCGGGGCGGTGATGAAGTGGTCCAGGGCGTCGAGCGTCCAGGTCGGGTCCTCGGCCTTGTGGGCCACCATGGCATCTGAATAGGCAAAGCCCGCATGGCTGGCGACGGCGCGCCCGACCACACCGTAAAGATTCGGGCCGATGCCGTTGGCGCCGCCTGCATTGATCGTGTGGCAGGCCTGGCAGCGGGCGAAGGCGGCCTCACCGGCGGCGAGATCGGCCACGGGAATCAGCGTGCCCCAATCGGGCGGCAGCGCCGCCTCGGCCCCACCCTCGGCCCCGCCTTCGGGGATTTCGACCGCATAGCCCATCTTCTCGGGGGCCTTCGTCTCGTAGACGAAGCCCGAGGCCTGCTGGACAACCAGAATCGTGAAGACCGTCGCCAGTCCTGCACCGAAAATCTTGTTCCACTCGAGGTTGCCGCTCATCCGGTCGTCAGTCCCGTATCTGAAGGGCCCGCTTCGTCAGCCGGTGGCAGGGTCGCAGGCATTGTTTCGCGGACGCGTCTCTGACACGGTAATGCGGCCTTCGCAACTGTCCGGTTGGGTTTGACGCCCGGCTGCGACCAAAGACCCCGCTGACCGAGCCCCGATGAAGCCCCTGATTCTGATTCCGGCCCGCATGGCCGCCACCCGCCTGCCCGGAAAGCCTCTGGCGGACATCGGCGGCCTGCCCATGGTCGTTCGGGCCAGTCGTCAGGCCCGGGCCTCGGGTCTGGCGGTCGCAGTCGCGGCAGGGGATGCCGAGATCGTCGAAGCGGTCGAGGCGGACGGCGGGCGGGCCGTGCTGACCGACCCCGACCTGCCCTCGGGCTCGGATCGTATCCGGGCGGCGCTCCACGCGCTGGATCCTGATGGTCAGCACGATGTGATCGTCAATCTTCAGGGCGACATGCCGTTTGCCGACCCCGGTATCTCGGCGCTCTGCGTCGACCTGCTGGCCCGCCATCCGGAGTGCGACATCGCGACTCTCGTGGCGCCGGAGGCGGGGCCGGAAGACCGGACCAATCCCGATGTGGTCAAGGCGGTTCTGGCCATGGCCCCGGAGGGGACCGAGGGCCGCGCCCTCTATTTCACCCGCTCGACCCTGTATGGCGACGGACCCGTCTGGCGGCATGTAGGCCTGTATGGCTATCGCCGCGCCGCGTTGGAGGCCTTTTGCGCCGCCCCGCCCTCGCCGCTGGAGCGTCGCGAGAAGCTGGAACAGCTGCGGGCAATGGAGATGGGTCTGCGCATCCATGCGGCCGTGATCGCCGACGCCCCGCTGTCCATCGACAACCCCGGCGACCTGGCCGAGGCCCGCCTGCGGGCAGAGCGGAGCTGACGGGCCGTCAGACCCTGTCATTTGCGCGTTATCTGAAAACGGTGCAGCGTCGCGGTTCAATCGGAGGAAATACTCACATGAACAAGATTTTCGCTGCCGCGTCCGCCGCCGTCGGTCTTGCTACCCTCGCGCTCGCCCCCACCGCCGTCCAGGCCCAGGATCCGACCGGCCCGGCCATGGTCGACTTTCTTTTGAACGCGGTCTCGGATGAATTCGGCCTGACCGTTCAGAGCAAGACCACCGGATCCCTGCGACAGGGCGCCTCGGGCACTGGCACCCTTCAGGTGCGCGCGGGCAGTGTGGTCTTCATCGGCGTCTGTGACGAAAATTGCAGCGACGTGGACATGATTGTTCGCGACTCCTCGGGTCGGGAAGTCGGTCGCGATTTCGAAGAGGACGACACGCCGCTGGTGATCCTGGATGGCGCCGCGGCCGGGCGCTACACGGTGGAAGTCCAGATGCCGGGTTGCAGTGGCACCTGCAACTGGGGTGTCGCGGCCTACAACTGATCCGAACGGCCCTCGTCGGCGCCATATGCCCACGCCCTCAGCAGGGTGTGGGCGATGGCGAACGGGAAGGGCGCCAGGATATCGGGATGGCGCCCGTCCAGTACGGCGCGGACTTCGGCCCGGGTCAGCCAGGCGACGGCCTCCAGCTCGGTCAGATCGGGCTGGGCCTTGTCGTCGGACACCTCGGCGATCAGGCCGAGCATCAGCTGGTGCGGAAACGGCCAGGGCTGGCTGGCCAGATAGCGGACCGAGGTGACGGTCAGGCCCGCCTCCTCCTTCACCTCGCGGGCACAGGCTTCCTCAAGGCTTTCCCCGGGCTCCATGAAGCCGGCCAGGGCCGACATGCGTCCGGCGGGCCAGGCGGCCTGTCGGCCCAGCAGACAGATCGGCTCTGACCCGCCCGACCAGACCGGCAGCATGATGCAGACCGGGTCGACGCGCGGATAATGCTCGACCGCGCAGGGGGCGCAGGCGCGCCGCCATCCGCCCGAGGCAATGTGGGTTTCCTGCCCACAGCCGGGGCAAAACCGACTGCGTCCATGCCAGTCAAACAGTCCCTTGGCGGCGCCGGCCATGGCCAGATCGCCCATCGGCAGACGGGCGGCGGCGGCGCGCATGTCGGGCTGGTCGCCCGGACCCATCAGTGTCTCCAGTGCCTCGGCCCTGCTCTCGGGCAGCGAGCAGGCAAAGACGGGGGCATCCCTCCAGAAGCCCAGAAACACCGGCTCGGCATCCGACAGGGGCAAGAGGCGCGACAGGGGCGCCCAGGCCAGCCGGTCCCGTCCCTCAACCGTCTCAAGTCGAGGGCGTCCATCGATCATCGCCAGCGACAGGGCGGCGGGATCTGCGGTCCGGGCGGCCATCCATTCCGGGTCGTTGCGGGCATCGCCGCCCCGGTCGAGCGGTGAGGCGGAAAAGGCGGTGACGACGGGCGCGGACATGGCGACTTCCATAGCGCCCGGCGCTGCGATCCGTAAGGCATCTTGATCTCGCGAGGCTGAACGCGCATATCGGGGGCGGAGATCGCGGGCGAAGGCTTCGCCAACCTGGTCAGGGCCGGAAGGCAGCAGCCACAACGAATTCCCCTTCGGGTCGCGGTCTCCACCTTCTCCTCCCCAGCAAAACCTTTATCCGGCCTCGCCCGGGATCGCGTCACGGGCTATGACAGGCCCATGAGCGAGATGGACCCGATTCCGCCGTGGGAAGACGACGACACGCAGGGCGCGGAGTCGGTCGAGCGCGACCCCGACACCGATGACATGTTCGGTGCCCCGGCCGGCCCGGAGTCTGTGTCCGAGGCCGAGCCCGACCTCGCCCCGCTTCCCGAACCTGCGGCCGTCAAGGAGGCCCCCTCGGCCGCCTATCAGGTGCTGGCCCGCAAATACCGGCCGACGACCTTTGAGGACCTGATCGGTCAGGAGGCGATGGTCCGCACCCTGACCCATGCCTTTGAGACCGGCCGGATCGCCCATGCCTTCATGCTGACCGGCGTGCGCGGGGTCGGCAAGACCACCACGGCCCGCCTTCTGGCCCGGGCGCTCAACAATCAGGCGCCCGGCATCGACAAGCCGTCGCTGGCCCTGACGCCCAACGGTCAGCACGACGCGGCGATCATGTCGGGCCAACATATGGACGTCATGGAGATGGATGCCGCCAGCCACACCGGCGTGGGCGACATCCGCGAGATCCTGGACAGTGTGCGCTATGCCCCGGTCGAGGCGCGCTACAAGGTCTATGTGCTCGACGAGGTGCACATGCTCTCGAACCAGGCCTTCAACGCCCTGCTGAAGACGCTGGAAGAGCCGCCGCCGCACGCCAAATTCATCTTTGCCACCACCGAGATCCGCAAGGTTCCGGTGACGATCCTGAGCCGCTGTCAGCGGTTCGATCTGAGGCGCGTAGAGCCCGAGATACTGATCGAACACCTGGGCCGTGTGGCCCAGAAGGAGGGCATGGCGATCGAGCGCGATGCGCTGGCGTTGATCTCGCGCGCGGCCGAAGGCTCGGTGCGCGACGGCCTGTCGCTGCTGGATCAGGCGCTGGTCCAGGGTGGGGAGGGTGAAGCGGTCAAGGCCGAGGTTGTGCGGGACATGCTGGGCCTCGCGGACCGCACCCGGACCATCGCCCTCTTCGAGACCATCATGGGCGGCCGCACGCCCGAGGCGCTGGAGATGTTCCGCGACCTGTATGGCTATGGCGCCGATCCGGTGCAGATCATGGGCGACCTGCTGGAACACTGCCACGCGGCCTCGGTCGCCAAGATGCTGGGGCCGGAGGCGACCCGCCTGCCCGGCGATCAGGCGCGGGTGCTGGCGGCCCTGGGGGCCGGTATTTCGGCCGGAGCGCTCGCCCGGGTGTGGCAGATGCTGTTGCGCGCGCTGGAGGAGACCCGCCGCGCCCCCAACCCCGCCGATGCCGTGGAAATGGCCCTGATCCGGCTGGCCTATGCCGCCGACCTGCCGGGGCCGGAAGAGGCGCTGAAGGCCCTGAAGTCGGGCGAGGGCATGGGCGGCGGTGGCCCGGCCCCGCGCGGCGGCGGGTCGGGGGGCGGAGGGGGCGCGCAGGCGACGATGGCCCAGCCGCGAGCCGCAGCCCAGCCCGCCCTGCCGGATCCCCAGACGTTCGAGGCCATGGTCGCCCTGATCGATGAGAAGCGCGAGATTGCGCTGAAGCTGGACGTCGAACGCTATGTCCGGCCCGTGGCCTTCCGGCCCGGGGCCCTGACGTTCGAGCCCGCACAGGGCACGCCGCCCGATCTGGCGCGCAAACTGGCCAGCCGGCTGAAGGACTGGACCGGCCGCACATGGCTGGTCGCCGCCAATGGTCAGGGCGGCGGCG
>CAXICH010000024.1:0-16103 GCA_964022245.1 uncultured Alphaproteobacteria bacterium | reverse complement strand
CGGCCCAGCGCCACCGCCCCGGACGAGACGACCAGCACCTGCTTGCCCTCTTCCTTCCAGTCGGCGATGTCGGCGGCCAGCCCCTTGAGGCGCTCCATGTCCACCGTATTGGTCTTGCGGTCTACCAGCAGGGCCGACCCGATCTTCAGGACGATGCGGTCGGCTGCGGCAATGGTCGTTGCGGCCAAAGGCGGCCGTTTGGCAGTCAAGGTGTCCAGTCCTCCGTCGTGGGAAGCGCATCCGCGCCCTCATCCTCGATCTCGCCGCGCGTCCGGCGGACCTCTGCCCAGGCCGCGCGCAGCAGTTCGGGCACGCCCTCACCGGACACGCCTGACACAAGGAACGGCTCTTTGCCGAGAACGGTTGCAAGCTCTGCCGTTTTCTCTGCGCGCAGCTCGGGCGACAGGGCGTCGATCTTGTTCAGCGCCACCAGTTCGACCTTGTCTTCCAGCCCCTCGCCATAGGCGTCCAGTTCATGGCGGATGGTGCGATAGGCCCCGACCACATCGTCCTGGGTGCCGTCGATCAGATGGATCAGGCTGGCCGACCGCTCGACGTGGCCGAGGAACCGCGTGCCCAGACCCGCGCCCTCGCTGGCCCCCTCGATCAGACCGGGGATGTCGGCGATCACGAACCGCTCGCTGGGGCTGAGGTCGACCACCCCCAGATTGGGAGTGAGCGTCGTGAAAGGATAGTCGGCAATCTTGGGCCGGGCCGCCGAGGCCGCCGCCAGAAACGTCGACTTGCCGGCATTGGGCAGGCCCGCCAGACCGATGTCGGCGATCAGCTTCAGCCGCAGCCAGATCCAGCGCTCGCCCCCCTCCTGGCCCGGGTTGGCGTGGCGCGGAGCCTGATTGACCGGGCCCTTGAAGCGCACATTGCCCCAGCCGCCGTTGCCGCCCCGCAGCAGCCGCTCACGCATGCCGACGGTGTCCATGTCGAGCAGGACGGTCTCCTTGTCGTCGTCCAGCACCTGGGTGCCGACCGGCACCTTGAGCACCACATCCTCGCCCTTGGCCCCGTGCATCTGCCGTCCCTGACCGTGGTGACCGGTCTGGGCCTTGAAATGCTGCTGGTAGCGATAGTCGATCAGGGTGTTGAGACCCTCGACCGCCTCGATCCAGACGTCGCCGCCGCGTCCGCCGTCACCGCCGTCCGGGCCGCCGTTGGGAATGAATTTCTCGCGCCGGAACGAGACGGAGCCCGCCCCGCCGTTGCCTGCGCGAATGTAGATCTTGGCCTGATCGAGGAACTTCATGCCGGGCTTATGGCCCATGAGGGCGGCAAATTACAGGCGTCTTTAAGCGGATCGAAAGCGGTCGCTGCCAGTCTCTGCCGATCCGACACAGGGGATCAGAATGATCTCGACCGCCTTTCGCCTGCCCGACCCCCCGTCTCCGGCCCTGCGGTTCGCCCGCCCGGAGCCCGCCGGGGCGTCCTCGCGAACCGGTGCACCGACGGCTGCCGATGCGGCGGACACGCCCGTCGAAATCCGACCGACGTCCGGCAAGGACCAGGCGCGCGACCTGGCCCGGAAGCGGCTGGAGCGGGTCAAGGCGCGCATGGATGCGCTCAAGCTGATGGCCAAGATCGACCCGAGAACGGCCCTGAAGCTGGCCGCAGAGCTGGCGCGGGAGATGAAGGGGGCGGTCAAGGCCTATGCCGAGGCGGGCGGCCGCAATGTCTCGACCGGTGACCTCGCCCTGATCCGCAAGCAGGCCGCCGATGCGCTGGAGGCGCGCGACGCCGCGGCCGAAGCCGACGTCGACACCACGGCGATGGACGCGCAGATCAAGGCCCTGGACGCCCGTGAGGCGGACGCCGTCGCCGACCATGGCTTTTTCGAAGAGGTCAAACGTATTGTCGCGGGCCTGAAGAAGGCCCGTCAGGACATTCGGGGCGAAGCCATACAGTCCCTCAACCCGCCGTCCGAAGACGACTGGAAGGCCGCCGATCGCGATCAGGCCGAGCTGGAGCGCGAGATCGACAGGGCCGCCTCGGGCCCCGCCGTCTCGATCCGGATCTAGAGGCCTATTTGCCCCACACGCCGTAGGGGTCGGTCCATTCCATGCCCATGGCCTCGGCCACCGCGGGATAGGTGATCTTGCCGCCCATGACATTCAGGCCGCGCGCCAGATGCTTGTCCTTCTTCAGCGCGTCGAGGCCGTGGTTGGCCAGCGCCAGGCCGAACGGCAGGGTGGCGTTGTTCAGGGCTTCCGAGGACGTGCGCGGCGCGGCGCCTGGCATATTGGCCACGCAATAGTGGACCACGCCGTCGATCTCATAGGTCGGGTCTTCGTGGGTGGTCGCGCGCGAGGTCTCGAAACAGCCGCCCTGGTCGATGGCGACGTCGACCAGCACCGAGCCGTTCTTCATCTGCTTCAGGTGCTCACGCTTGACCAGTTTGGGCGCCGCGGCCCCGTGCACCAGCACCGCGCCGATCACCACATCGGCCTTGACGATTTCTTCCTCGATCGCATTGATCGAGGAGTAGCGGGTGATGACCCGGCCATCGGTCAGCTCATCGATCTCGCGCATGCGGGGGATGGAGCGTTCCAGCACCACCACCTCGGCACCCAGACCCAGCGCCATGCGGGCCGAGTTGAAGCCGACCACGCCGCCGCCCAGCACCGCCACGCGGGCCGGGGCCACGCCGGGGACGCCACAGAACAGCAGGCCCATGCCGCCATTGTGTTTCAGCAGGGTCTCGGCGGCCGAGAAGACAGCGATCCGGCCGGCCACTTCCGACATCGGCGCCAGCAGCGGCAGACCGCCGTTGCGGTCGGTGACGGTTTCATAGGCGATGGCCGCGCATTTCGAGGCCAGCAGGCCCCTGGTCTGCTCGGGGTCGGGCGCCAGGTGCAGGTAGGTGTAGAGGATCTGGTCCTCGCGCAGCATTTCCCACTCGACCTTCTGCGGCTCCTTGACCTTCACGATCATGTCGCTGTCGGCGAAGACGGTTCTGGCGTCCGGGGCGATCTTGGCGCCGGCCAGCTTGTATTCGGCATCGGTGAAGCCGGCGCCGTCACCGGCCCCCGTCTGGACCAGCACCGTATGGCCGTGGGCCACATATTCGCGCACCGCGGTCGGCGTCAGGCCGATGCGGTGTTCGTTCTTCTTGATTTCCTGGGGGACACCGACGCGCATGACCGTTTCCTCTTGAGGCAGGGCAGGCCACCGGGGTGGCCCGTTCGGGCGCAATCTAGCGGGGGTGGCGGCGCAGGTTCCTGTTCATTTTGCTGAGTAAACGGCGTAAAGTCGCAGAACCTTGCTTAGAGGCTACAAGTGAAGACCGTTTCTGCTGTCACTCTCGATGCCATTGATCGCAAGATGCTGCGCGCCCTGCAGGAGAACGGGCGCATCTCGAACGCCGATCTGGCCCGCACCGTGAACCTGTCCGAGAGCGCCTGCCTCCGGCGACTGCGGGCGCTCGAGACCGAGGGCGTGATCAGCCGCTATGCCGCCATCATCAATGAGCGCGCCGTGGGCCTGCCCATCAGTGTCTTCGTCACCGTCACCCTGTCGTCCCAGGCCGAGGCGGCCCTGACCGCCTTCGAGACCGCCGTCGCCACCGTGCCCGAGGTGGTCGAATGCTATCTGATGACCGGCGGCTCGGACTATCTGCTGCGGCTGGTCGTGCGCGACGTTGACGATCTGGAACGGGTCCATTCGCACGAGTTGACCCGCATCCCCGGCGTCACCCGCGTCTCATCCAGCGTCGCCATGCGCACCGTGGTCAAACGGGGGGCGCTGCCGGTCTAGCCCAGCTTCAGGGTCAGGGTCTTGATGTCCAGATAGTCATCAATGCCGTGGGTCGAGCCCTCGCGGCCATAGCCGGACTGTTTGACGCCGCCGAACGGGGCAACCGGCGTCGACATCAGGCCGGTGTTGATGCCGCACATGCCGGCCTCGATCCGCCGGCCCATGCGGATGGCGCGGTCCAGGTCCGAGGTGAACAGATAGGAGGCGAGACCCAGATCGCTGTCGTTGGCCTTGCCCAGCACCTCATCCTCGCTGTCGAAGGCAAAGACCGGGACGAGGGGGCCAAAGGTTTCCTCCTCGCGGAAAAGGGCATCGTCGCCGCCGAAGGTCACGGTGGGGGTGAAGAACCGGCCGCCCAGATCGTGGCGGTCTCCCCCGGTCAAGACTTCCCCGCCGGCCGCCTTCACCTTGCGGACGTGCTCCTCGACCTTGTCGACGCCCTTGTCCTCGATCAGGGGGCCGACCTTGACCCCGTCGTCAAAGGCCTTGCCGACGGTGAGCTTAGACACCTCGGCCGCCAGCTTGTCGGCATACTCTCGCGCCACGGACCGCTCGACATAGATCCGGTTCGGACAGACGCAGGTCTGGCCGGAGTTGCGGAACTTGCCCTTGATGGTCTCGGCCACGGCCTGATCGAGATCCGCGTCGGCGAAGACGATCAGGGGTGCGGCCCCGCCCAGCTCCATGGACACACGTTTCAGGGTGGGCGCGCATTGCTCGGCCAGCTTGCGGCCGACCGGAGTCGAGCCCGTGAAGCTGAGCTTGCGGATCACCGGCGAGGCGGTCAGCACGCCGCCGATGGTCGCGGCATCGCCCGTCACCAGATTGAGCACCCCGTTCGGCAGGCCCGCCTGATGCGCCAGTTCGACCAGGGCGATGGCGGTGAAGGGCGTCTGGCTGGCCGGTTTGACCACGGCCGTGCAGCCCGCGGCAAAGGCCGGCCCCAGCTTCCGCGTCAGCATGGCCGCCGGGAAGTTCCAAGGGGTGATGAGGGCGCAGGGGCCCACAGCCTTGCGGAACGTCAGGATGACATGGCCCAGCGGGCTGTCCTGGGTTTCGCCGATCATCCGCTCGGCCTCGCCGGCGAACCATTTCAGAAAGCCGTTGGCATAGGCGACCTCGCCCTTCGCCTCGTCCAGCGGCTTGCCATTCTCCAGCGCCATCAGTCCGGCCAGACCCTCGGCGTTGTCGTCGATCAACCGGGCCCACTCGCGCAGAAAGGCCGCCCGCTCGTCCGGGCGTTTGCCGGACCAGTCGGCAAAGGCGCGATCCGCAGCATCAATGGCCTGCTGTGTCTCGGCCTTGCCCAGATCGGGGACCGTACCGATCGTCTCACCCGTTGCCGGATCATCGACCGCGATCGTGCCGCCGCTGCCCTTGACCGCCTTGCCGTCGATGAAGGCGTGCTCGCGCAGCAGTTTCAGGCCGGCGTCGCGGGCGGAATGGGACATGGAAGGACCTTTCACTCGGGGAGGAGATGCGCGGGAAAACGCCTCAGTCGCCGATCGTATCCAGATCGCGGCCCTTCGTCTCGGGCAACCAGATCAGGCTGACGATCACCGCGATCAGGGTGAAGACCACCGAGTACCACAGGCCGAAGTAGATATTCCCCGACCAGGCTACCAGGGCGAAACTGGCCGCCGGCAACAGGCCGCCGATCCATCCGGTGCCGATGTGGTACGGCAGGCTCATCGCCGTGTAGCGCACGCGGGTGGGAAACAGCTCGACCAGCGCCGCCGCCTGCGGACCATAGAGTGCCGTCGCCGCAACGATGAAGATCATCAGGATGCCGATTACCACCGGCATATTGATCCGCGCCGGATCGGCCCGGGCCGGATAGCCCGCCTCGACCAGAGCGGACTTCACCCGCGTCTCGACATCCGAGCGCGCGGCCGCCAGCGCCTCGCCCTCGAGGCCGCGCCCCTCGACCGACGGGATGACCACATCGCCGATCCGCACCTCGGCCAGTGTCCCGGCCGGCGCCGCCACATTCTCGTAGCTGACCCCGGCGTTCGAGAGCACCGACTTGGCCAGATCACAGGAGCTGGCAAAGGCCGTCTTGCCGACAGGGTCGAACTGGATGGCGCACTCGCTGCGGTCCGCCACGACCGTCACGGGCGCGGAGGCCTGGGCCTCGGCCAGCGCGGGATTGGCGGCGCGCGTCAGGGCATGGAAGCCCGGGAAGAAGGCGACCAGGGCCAGGATCATCCCGAACAGCATGACGGGCTTCCTGCCGATCCGGTCCGACAGCCAGCCGAAGAAGACATAGAGGAAGGCCGAGGCCAGGGTGATGATCAGCAGGATCTGGTCGACCGTGCCCACCTCAACCTTCAGCACCCGCTCCATGAAGAAGCGGCTGTAGAAATAGCCGCAGTACCAGACCGCGCCCTGGGCGATCATGATCCCGAACAGCGCCAGCAGGACGAACCGGCCATTCTTCCAGGTGCCGAACGCCTCCCGGTAGGGCGCGCGACGGGCCCCGCCTTCGGCCTCCATCCGCTTGAAGGCCGGGCTTTCGTTCAGCTTCAGCCGGATCCAGAGGGAGACCACCAGAAGGAAGAAGGACAGCAGGAAGGGGATCCGCCATCCCCAGTCGTTGAAGGCCTCCACGCCCACCATCATGCGGGTCAGGATGATCACCCCCAGCGCGCCGATCAGGCCGAACGCGGCCGTGGTCTGGATCCAGCCGGTCAGATAGCCGCGCTTCTCGTTCGGGGCGTGCTCGGCCACAAAGATCGCGGCGCCGCCGTACTCTCCGCCCAGCGCAAACCCCTGGGCCACGCGCAGCACCAGCAACAGCAGCGGCGCGGCGATCCCGATCTGGTCGTAGGTCGGCAGCAGGCCGATGGCGACGGTCGCCACCCCCATCAGGGTGATCGTCACCAGAAAGGTGGTCTTGCGTCCTGTCCGGTCCCCGAACCAGCCGAACACCAGCGCGCCCAGCGGGCGGACGACAAAGCCCACGCCGAACAGCAGTAAGGTCAGGATATAGGCCGTCGCCTCGCCCACATTGGCGTAGAATTTGTTGGCGATCACCGCGGTCAGGGAAGCGAAGATGAAGAAGTCGTACCATTCGAACGCCGTGCCCGCGGCGGACGCGGTCACCACGGTTCGCAGGCCCGGCCCCTGCTCCGGCGCGGAATCCATGGTCGTCTGGTCGGCCCCCATGCCGTCCTCCCCTGATCTGCCGGGCCTTCTGGCGAGGCCCTCCCTCAACGGCCATGCTTAACGGGGTTCGGGCGATCCGCAAGCTCCGGGGCGGCTGATGCCAGGGACCGGACATGACAGACCCCACCGGTGGGGGGAAACCGGTGGGGTCCGACCTTCACGCCGGGCCTTTGGGGGCCCTACGCGGCGTGGCTGTTCTGTAGTGTCTAGTTGGAGGCGTCTTCTGCCGCTTCCTCGACGGCACCGCCGACGGCCTGGGTGTCACGACCGGCGCCGGCAATGGTGTTGCAGGCGGCGGTGGTCAGGGCGGCAGCGGCGGCGACCAGAATGAAAATCTTGCGCATGGGTTCGGTCCTTGGTTCGGGGCGCCGCGAGGCGCGGACGGTACGCCTCAATAACTCCGCTCGCGCGGGCGGGTTCCCGAGGCGCAGCGTTACGCGCCGGGGGTGACGAAGGTCATGCGCACGCGGGTCCCGCGCGGTGAGGCGGCCAGCACGTCCGTGGTCCCGCGCAGCTGTTTGGCGAAGGCGGTCATCAGGGTGCGCCCCACGCCCACCGGATCGGTCTCCGACAGACCGGGGCCGTCGTCCTCGACCTCCAGCACGCTGGTCTCCCCGTCCACCGAGAAGCGGACGGTCAGGGTGCCACCCCTTTGCGCCAGCGCATGCTTCAGGGCGTTGGAGATGGCTTCGACCAGCCACAGGGCCATGGGCGCCAGCTTGTCGGGGTCCATGATCAGGCTGTCGGCCTCGACGCGACTGCTGACCGCCGGCCCCCGCCCGGCTTCGCTGGCGACCAGCTGACCGACCAGATCGTGCAGGAACACGGCCGCATCGGCGTGGCGGATGTCGTCGCTCTGGTAGAGGGTGCGATAGATCAGGGCCAGGGCCGAGATCCTCTGACGCGTATCGCCCAGCGCCAGCTTGGCCGCATCGTCGCTCAACGCTCGCTGTTGCAGGCTGAGCAGCGAAGAAATGATCTGCAGGTTGTTCTTCACCCGGTGGTGGATCTCGCGCATCAGCACGTCCTTTTCCGCCAGACTGTCCAGCAGGGACTGGTCCCGGATGGACACCGCCTCCGCCAGCCCGTCCAGCGTGTTGGCCAGGACGCGGATTTCCGTGGGCGCGTTCACCGCCGCGACGGGGCGCACCGTGAACCGACCCCGGGCATAGAGGGCGGCAATTCGCTCCAGATAGTCCAGCCAGCGGACCACCACGCGTTCGGCGACGAGGATCACGGCGACGAAGGCTGTCATCCAGGCCGCCAGCGGCAACAGGATCGAACCGATCGGATTCAGCCGGGCCCACGACAACAGGCCGGGCGAAGGCGCGGCCAGCAGAACATAGACGTCCTGGCCGGACATGGCCGCCCCGGCATAGGCCCGCCGCTCGCCATCACTGTCACGGGCCTCGAGCACGCGGACGTCGCCGGACCGCATGCTCGTGAACCACGCCGCCAACTCACCCCCGTCCTGCATATCGAACGCCGCCGGGTCGGTCGCGACGAGGATTTGACCTTCGCTGTCCACCAGGGCCGCCTCCGACCCCTCCGGCAGGGCCGCGTCGCGTGTGTCGGGCTGCAGGGACTCAAGCGGGATAACCGCCGCCATCGCCCCGTCGAACCGGCCGAGAGGGCGCTCCAGCCTCAGGCCGGCGACCAGCGCCGGCTCATCCCTGACGGAGCGGGCCACGACCCAGCCCTCGCCCGCCTTGAGCCGCTCGAACCACGGGCGACCGGCGACCGTGGGCCGGGTCGTCTCTCCGGCGCTGCAGACAAAGGCGCCGGTGCCACTGACCCGCGCCAGATTGGCATAGCCTTCAAGCCGGCCCAGCAAGGCGCCCAGCCGCTCCTCGCAGAACGGAGATTCGCCTTCAAGGCGGAGGGCCTGCAGGAGAGTTGTCGCGCCCTCCAGCCGGGTGCGGGCAGCGACGGCGCTGCGCTCGGCGGCCAGCTGAAGGTCAATCCGGCGCTCTTCGGCCTGGTCGCGAAAGTCCGCATCGACCTGGAAGGCGATGAGCACCAGAAACGGCGCCAGCGCCAGCGCCATGGCCATGCCGAGCCGGAAGCGGATTCCCTGGAATTGGGGGCTTCGAAGGCCCCGCCCTCCGGTGCGCCCGAAGGAGTGGCCCAGATGTCGGCCAAGCGCCCGGCCCAGCCGTTTCATCCTAGCTACTGTAGCCGCCGCTCAGACGGTCCGCGGCCCCGAGAATGGAGGCCATGGCATCTCCGGCGGCCTTGCCGTCGCGGTCGTAACCGCCGCTCTCCAGCACGACGAGCAGGGCCTTGCGGGCGCGACTGACGCGGCTCTTGACCGTACCGACGGCGCAATCACAGATCGCGGCCGCTTCCTCGTAGGCGAAGCCGCCGGCGCCGACCAGGATGAGGGCCTCGCGCTGCTCCTCGGGCAGAGAGGCCAGAGCCAGGCGCAGCTCGTCGAGAGCCACGGGGGCCTCGGGATTGTCGACGGCCACAAGCGTCCGTTCGGCCGCTTCCTGATCCAGCTGCGACTGGCGCCACGACCGGCGCTTGTCCGAATAGAACTGGTTACGCAGGATCATGAAGGTCCAGGCCTTCATATTGGTGCCCATCTGGAAGCTGGCGCGCGCATCCCATGCCTTGACCATGGCGTCCTGCGCCAGATCGTCGGCGGCCGTCGCGTCGCCGGTCAGCGTGCGGGCGAAGGCGCGCAGGTGCGGGATCAGGGTGACCAGTTCCGCCTTGAACGCCTTGTCATCCGACGAGGGGGGCTTGGGGGCAGGACTGCTCATTCGCCACCTTCGCCAGACGCGCGGCTGTCCGCGCGGCGCAAGATGTCGAGAAATTCGTCGGGGACCGGTTCATTGACCACCTCGTCGAAAATGTGCCGCAGCTTGACCCCGATGGCCTGCTGGCGAAGCCGTGCCTCTTCCAGATCTTCGGACCCGAGGTCCTCGATCGGCTGGCCGGGTATGGATTTTTCAGTCATGAACGGCTGTCTGCCCCTTGAATGCCGGTCGTCATTAACGTCACCTTGCGCTGCCGGTTCCTTCGTCCGTGAGATTTCCTCCAAACGAAGGAAGCGAGGAACGGAACCTTGGCTGTTAAGCGACGTTCTGCCTGCTTGTCACCATCTGCGGACCGGTTTGCTCCGGCCGCCGGATCATTAGTCGGGAATGATATCTCCATGAGTCTGCTCGCCAGGTTGGCCCCTCACCTTCCGTACGTCCGCCGTTATGCCCGTGCCCTCACCGGGGATCAGACCACCGGCGACAACTATGTGAGGGTCGCGCTTGAGGCCCTGGCAGCGGGCGAGCAGCAGCTCTCCCAGGACATGACGCCGCGCGTTGCCCTCTATCACGTCTTCCACACCATCTGGGCCGCCACCGGCGCCCGACTGGAGGGTCGCCCCGAAGCGGAGAGTGGAGACGAGGCCTCTCGCCGGCTGATGCGGATCTCCCCCCGTTCGCGCCAGGCCTTCCTGCTGACCGCTCTGGAAGGCTTCACCCCGTCCGAGACGGCCCAGATCCTCGGCTCCGACGTGCCGTCGGTGGAGTCGCTGATCAGCGAGGCCCAGTCCGACATCGATGCCGAACTGGCCACCGATGTGCTGATCATCGAGGACGAGGCCATCATCTCCGCCGACATCGAGAATCTGGTCAAGGACCTTGGTCACCGGGTCACGGCCACGGCCACCACCCACGACGAAGCCGTGGATGCGGTCTCGCGCCACAAGCCGGGCCTTGTGCTTGCCGACATCCAGCTGGCGGATGGTTCGTCGGGCATTGATGCGGTCAAGGACATTCTCAAGGCCATTGATGTGCCGGTGATCTTCATCACGGCCTTCCCCGAGCGTCTGCTGACCGGGGAACGTCCGGAGCCGACCTTCCTGATCACCAAGCCGTTCCAGCCCGAGACGGTCAAGGCCGCCATCAGTCAGGCGCTGTTCTTCCACCCCGGTCGTCGCGACATCGGCTGACGTTTTTTCACCGGACACGGGAACCGGGGTCCTTGCTCCGCATTCTGGATATGCGGAGGCAGCGACGCCCCCCCGACAATGACCGGTTCACTCCGGTCTGCTGCCTCCGCGCCTCATCTCGATGATACCCTTGAAGGCGGACCGTTTGCGGTCCGCCTTTATTTTTTGTGCCCGATTGCCACCCTGCCCCTCGACAAGCCGCGGCTGGGGGCCATGATGTCGGTCCATAAAGAAAACGCTTAGAGCGACATCAGGAGGTCGATCATGACGCGCACCAATCGCCAATGGGTACTCCGCCGCCGGCCCCAGGGCCTGATCCAGGACGGCGACCTCGAACTGGTCGAAAGCCCCGTCACCGATCCCGGCGAGGGCGAGGTTCTGGTCCGCACCATCTATCTCTCGCTGGACCCGACCAACCGCACCTGGATGAATGACTCCGAGGGCTATCTGCCGCCGGTCGGTCTGGGCGACGTCATGCGTGGCCTGACGCTGGGCGTGGTCGAGGCGACCCGCTCTGACCGCTTCAAGGAGGGCGATCTGGTCACGCCCATGTCGGGCGGCTGGGCCGACTATGCCGTCGTTCCCGACAGCCAGTTGCGCCCCGTGCATCGTTTCCCGGGCCTGCCCCTGACCGCCAATCTGTCGGTGCTGGGCATGACCGGCCTGACCGCCTGGGCCGGCGTTACCGATGTGCTGAGACCCGAGCCCGGCCAGACCATGGTGATCTCGGCGGCGGCCGGCGCGGTCGGCTCGATCGCCGGCCAGATCGCCAAGCAGAAGGGTGCCCGCGTGATCGGCATCGCCGGCGGCGCCGACAAGGGCCGCTGGCTGACCGAGGAACTCGGCTTCGATGCCTCGATCGACTACAAGAACGAGGACGTGGGCGAGGCTCTGGATCGTCTGGCCCCGGACGGCATCGATCTCAATTTCGAAAACGTCGGCGGCGACATCATGATCGCCGTCTGGAACCGGCTGAACACCCATGCGCGCATGGCCGTATGCGGCCTGATCTCGGCCTATAACGCCACCCGCATGCCGCCCTCGCCGAATTTCTCGCGCATCATCACGCACCGGCTGGAGGTGCGCGGCTTCCTGGTCCTCGACTATGCCCCGCGGGCCCGCGAAATGGTGGCCGAGGTCGGCCCCTGGCTGGCCGACGGCCGGGTCAAGTGGAAGGTCCACGTCGATCACGGGCTGGAAGGGGCCGTCCAGTCGCTCAACCGCTTGTTCACCGGCGATCATGACGGCAAACTGCTGGTGCGCGTCTCCGAAGAGCCGTAGCGCCCGGCATCAGAAAAGACAGGGTTCCCGATGAGCGAAGCCGGGGCGACCGACCCCTTCCGGGTCTGTTTCGAGGATCTGTCGGTGGGACAGGTCATACCGCTGGGGGCCTGCACCGTGGACACCGAGGCCCTGACCGGCTTCGTGGCCATCTTTGCCCCTCGCTGGCCGGTCGAGGCGGGCGCGCCGCCGGCCATGGTCTATGCCCTGTGGACCCGCCTGTTCAGTGAGAAGTCCAGCCACTGGGCCCAGACCAAGGTGCTGGCCGTCGACGGCCTGCGCTATATGCGCGACCCGCCGGCCGGAGAGCTGCTGCGCGGCCGCATGACCGTCATGGGCAAGGATCCGGTCGGCGACGACAAGGGCATTGTCATCGCCCAACATGACCTGCTGGACGAGGGCGGGCGGCTGGTCTTCTCGTGCCTGACCCGGGCCCTGTTCACCCGCCGCCCCTGACACGAATACGCCCGACCCGGGGGACCGGATCGGGCGTTCGTCTTGGCGCAGTTGCGTCCTGACTACTGGACGCGCTCGACGGTATAGCCGCGCTGTTCCAGCAGGACCTGGACGCTGTCATCACCGGCCAGGTGAGCCGAACCGACGGCGATGAAGATCACGCCCTCGCCGTCCATCATGGTGTCGATCTGACCGGCCCAGTCCGCATTACGGCGCACCAGCAGGGTCTGATAGAACGGTTCGCTCTCCTCACGCATCGGGGTCACGCCGATGGCCTCGAGAGATTCGACGTCGCCGGCGGCCCAGGCCGCGACCAGACGATCCAGCTCGACGGTCGCCTTCTCATAGTCTTCAAGGACCGACCGCAGGAAGGCCATCTGGCCCTCCTCCGACATCCCGGCCAGCATCTGGATCTGCTCTTCCATGGTCTCAAGGCCGTCGACCGGCTTGCCGGCTTCCAGGGCACGGGCGCGCAGCACCAGTTCGACGCCGGATTGGGGGTCGTAGCCGGCCTTGGCCAGCGGGGCCATCGACAGCGTCAGCCCCGCCAGCCACGGGCGCATCGGCTCCAGCATGGCGCCTGTCATTCCCATGTCGACCGCGGCGGTATTGAGCTTGGCCTGTTCCTCGGCCGTGAGGCGGCTGGACAGCGGGGTCTCCATGTCGATGCCGTAGCGCTGGATCAGCGGCAGGGCGGCCGCCTGGTCGTCCGGGTTGGTGATCTCGAAGACGACGCGGTCAGCGCTGGCAAAGGCCTTATCGACCACATCGGAATGCCATGCGGTTTCGGGCCGCAGGATGTGGACAGTGCCGAACAGATAGATGGTCGAGTCCGCATCGCGGAGCACCCACAGCGCCGGGCTTCCGTCCGGGGCCGAGGTGAGGGCGGCGTCCTGGGCCATCACCGGGGCGGGCGCTCCGGCGATGACGGCGAGGCCGAGACCAAGGCCAAGGGCGGCGGCGGCGGCCGTGCCCATCAGGCGGCGGCCAAAGGCGAGGGTCGAGGTCTTCAGGGTATCAAACGTGGTCATGGGTCGATCCTTTCATGATCGGGGGGGAATGTCGAAAAACGGGGTGAAGGAGGGCGCGAGAGTTATTTGAGGCCGCGTCGGGCGCCGGCCACCGCAGAGGCGACCATATAGACGGCCATCAGGATGCCGATCATGCCCCAGGCGGTGATGCCCTCGACCAGGCCCAGTCGCTCGGAGGCGGCATAGACGAACAGCGCCAGTTGCAGAACCCAGAAGGCCAGCGCGCCCGTCTCGACCATCACCCGGCGGAGCATTTCATCGGCCTGCCGGAACATCACCACATTGGCGACGGTCTGGATCACCAGCAGGCCCAGAACGAGGGCCATGGCCACCTCGGCCGAGACCCAGTTGGGGCCGTAGATCGGGATCACCAGCATGGCCCCCGCCAGGGTCATCACCAAGATCTGCAGCAGGCCGCAGCCCTTGGGCACATTGGCGGGACGCAGGGCCATGATGCCCCCCATCACCACACCCATACCCACCAGCACCACCCCGACAAACAGGTTCAGGGCGTCATCGGCAGGCAGGGCCGAGGCATCGATGAAGCGGGCGGTGGCGGCCCCCACGGCGGCGCCGATCAGGGCCAGCAGGGCCAGTCCGCCGATCTTGAGGGCGGGGTGGAGCGTGCGCTCTTCGGAGTTCATGGCTCAGTCCTCCAGAAAGATGGATTCAATGGGTTGTTCAAAGACGCGGGCGATCTTGAACGCCAGCGGCAGCGAGGGGTCATAGCGGCCGGTTTCCAGCGCATTGACGGTCTGGCGCGAGACCCCCAGCCGGTCGGCCAGTTCGGCCTGGCTCCAGTTGCGCTCGGCGCGCAGCACCTTGAGGCGATTGTTCATGATGCCCTCACCGGTGCCGCAGCCACCAGGCCGCCCAGGCGATGAGATAGCCGACGAACTGCGCACCCAGGGTCAGACCCACGCCGGTCATGATCAGGTCCGCAGGGTCGCCCTGAAAGTCTGTCGGTGCCAGATCGATCACCTCCCAGGATGCGAGCCCGAGAACAATCAGGACCAGAGCCATGCCGGCCGAGCCGCCCCAGTACCACGCCCATTTGTGCGCTTCGCGGACGGCCTCGTCCGCATCGCGCCACCAGACGATACAGATACCGGCGACGATCACCGTGCAGACGATGATCAGCCCGGTCTGCAGGGCGTCCGTGGCCGCGCCACCAACAGCGTCGATCAGGGCGGCCAGGGTTCCGACGACCAGGCCGAGGACAAGGCACAGGCCCATCATACCAAGGTAGCCCAGGCGGCGGCGCTTTCGGATCGGTTGGTCTGACACGGCGTGAACCCCTCATCGATTTGACAAGGGTGTTTTACATCAGCCCGCCTTGCTGTCAAGCGACCTTGTCAAAAAGTCTGCAAGCCTTGTCTTAGTCGTCCGAAACGCCGGACTCCGGGGCTTTCAGCAGTTCCGGACGGCTGAGCGCGCGAGGCGATCCCTCGACCGGCGACAGGTCGGGCAGCTCCTTGCCCTCATGATCGACGTGCAGATCCTCAAACCGCCGCGCCGACACCATGACCTGGCTTTCCAGCGAGCCGACGAACTGGTTGTACTTGCCCACGGCGGTGTCGAGGGCACGGCCGACGGCGGCTGCATGCCCGCCCATGACCGACAGCCGCTTGTAAAGTTCCTTGCCCAGCCGGGCGACGTCCTCGGCGTTCTTGGTCTGCTCCTCGGCGCGCCAGCCATAGGCGACCGCCTTGCACAGGGCGAACAGGGTGGTCGGCGTGACGATTACCACGCGCGAGGCCATGGCCTGAGTCATCAGCTCGGGCTCATGATCCAGCGCCGCCGCCAAAAAGGCATCGCCGGGCACGAACATGGCGACGAAATCCGGACTGGGCTGGAACTGGTCCTGATAGGCCTTGGAGGCCAGCTGGCGCATGTGGGTCTTCATACTGGCGGCGGTGCGCAGCGAGGCCGCCTGCTGGCGCTGGTCCTCATCGCCCTCGCCCTGATCGGCAAAGGCCAGCGGCACCTTGGCGTCGATCACGAACATGCCGCCGCCGGGCAGGCGCACGACAAAGTCCGGGCGTTGCTGTCGGCCCGCCTCGTCGGGATTCGAGGTCTGCTCCTCGAAATCGAACCGTCCCGCCATGCCGGCGGCCTCCAGCACATTGCGACAGGTCTGCTCGCCCCACCGCCCGCGCCGCCCGGTGTTGCCGCGCAGGGCCTCGGTCAGCTTGCGCGCCTCATCCCGCGTGGCCGAGGATGCCGTCATCAGCGCCGCCAGCTGTTCCTTGAGCCCGCCGGTCTCCTCCGAGCGCGTCTTCTCCAGCGCCGTCACATGCTCCTGGAATTTGGCCAGCGTATCGGCCACGGGCTTCAGCTGGGCCTCCATCCGCTCGCGGGCCAGCAGCTCGCGGTTGCGGAAGGTCTCATCGGTGCGCTTCAGCAGTTCCTCGGCCACGGCGCCGGCCGATTGCGCGGCCTGGGCGCGC
>CAXICH010000023.1:0-16707 GCA_964022245.1 uncultured Alphaproteobacteria bacterium | reverse complement strand
GCGGCGGCCCGTTCGGCATCCGGCTTGGCATAGATCGGCGCACCCCCGCCGGCCGGCACGCCCGTGACCTCCAGAGCGACTACAGCGCCGATCGACGATCCGGCCTTGCGGACGCCGTCCAGATAGTCGGACCAAAGTTGGACGACGTCGGCCG
The DNA here is from genome assembly GCA_964022245.1 of uncultured Alphaproteobacteria bacterium. Classification (GTDB taxonomy): domain Bacteria; phylum Pseudomonadota; class Alphaproteobacteria; order Caulobacterales; family Caulobacteraceae; genus Brevundimonas. Next base: position 16,553 of record CAXICH010000023.1, on the reverse strand, counting down.
AGGCCGCAAACAGCGGGTTGTCCTGCACCGCACCGAAATCAAGCGCGTCGTCCGGGATGCGGTGCGGTCCGATCTGGACGACACCCGCACGTATGCCGATGTCGGGACCGATGATCCGCCGGGCGATGGCGCCGGCCGCGACGCGCAGGGCGGTTTCGCGGGCACTGGAGCGACCCCCGCCCCGGTGGTCGCGCACGCCGTACTTGGCCTGATAGACGTAATCCGCGTGGCCGGGGCGGTAGGCGCGGGCGATCTCGCCATAGTCCTTCGAGCGCTGGTCCTCGTTTTCGATCAGAAGGCTGAGGGGGGTGCCGGTGGTGACCGGGCCGTCACCGTCGTCAAAGATGCCCGACAGGATTCGCACCGTGTCGCTCTCGCGCCGCTGGGTGACGAAGCGGCTGCCGCCGGGCTTCCGTTGATCCAGCCACGGCTGGATGTCGGCCTCGGTCAGGGGGATCCGCGACGGGCAGCCGTCGATGACGCAGCCGATGGCCGGCCCGTGGCTCTCGCCCCAGGTGGTCACGCGAAACAGATGGCCGAAGCTGTTGTGGGACATGGCCCTCTGGCCTTAGGCCGCAAGGCGCGGAGTCGTCCAGACCCGGGCGAAACGGTCCAGCAGATGTTCGGCAGCCGAAGGGGCGTCCTCGGCCGGAGTCAGGATGATGAACAGGTGCCCTTGACCATGGCGGCCGCGGGCGGGCAGGCCCAGTCCCTTGAGACGCAGACGCACCGGCGGCTCCAGCCCTGCGACCACCCAGGCATTGCGCGGTCCTGCGTGGGTCAGCACCTCGACACGACCACCGTCCTGAAGCACGCGCGGCGACACCTCGGCCTGCATGAAGAGGTCGTCGCCCAGTATCGACAGACCGTCGGCCGCGCGGACGCGGACGGCGAGGAACAGGTCGCCGTCGTCGCGACCGGCGCCCTTCAGCCGCACATGTTCACCGGCTCTGAGACCGGCGGGCAGGGTCAGGCGAAATGTCCGCCCCCGGTGACGGGTCGTCACGGGACCGCCGTTCAGCGCCAGCATCGGATCGATCGACAGGGTCGGCAGCGCCACGGTCCGTCGCAGCGGCGGCGCTAGCGCCGGGAGAGCCGGGCCCTCGGCCTGGATCACATGCCAGGCGGCGATAACCTCGCGGAACCGGTCGGCATCCCCGGCAGGATGGTCCGGTCGGGCCGCCTTGACCGCCCTGAGGAAGGCCTGTCGCGTCGTCTCGTGATCGACCGGACCGGGCAGGCCCAGGACCGCCAGCGCCTGGCGATAGGTCAGAAGGGTGGTGTCGGGCCCGCTCATGGCGACCAAAAGCCACGAACAGGGTCAATGCCGGGTTAACCGTGACGCTGGCTCTCGCGGATCGCGGCGACCGGCGCTAGAGACAGGGTTATGAGCACGCCCGTCATTCCGCCCAGTCCCTCGCGCGAGGAGTATGCCCGCGACTATGCCGCCGCCCTGGCGGCCAACAGCGACGAGGCCGAGTTTGCCTGTGACGAGCCGTTCGCCCTGCTGGATCGCTGGCTGGGCGATGCCCGTGCGCACGAGATCAACGACCCGAACGCCATGGCGCTGGCCACGGTGGACGCCGACGGGCTGCCTGATTGCCGGATGGTGCTGCTGAAGGATGTCAGCCCCGACGGCCTGACCTTTTACTCCAACCGCGAGAGCGCCAAGGGAGGGCAGCTGGCGGGTCAGCCGCAGGCGGCCCTGCTGTTCCACTGGAAATCGCTGCGACGCCAGGTGCGGTTGAGGGGCGCCGTGCAACCGGTCAGCGCGGCGGAAGCCGATGCCTATTTCGCCAGTCGCGCCCGTGAAAGCCGTATCGGCGCCTGGGCCTCGGCGCAGTCCCGACCTCTGGCAGGGCGCGCCGAGCTAGAGGCGGCTGTGGCACGGGAGACGGCGCGCTTTGACGGGCAGGACGTCCCGCGCCCCGAGGGCTGGACGGGCTGGTGTCTGGTGCCGGCCCAGGTCGAGTTCTGGCGGGACCGCCCGTTCCGCCTGCACGACCGGCTGCGGTTTGACCGGGCAGGCGTGGACGCGCCCTGGCAGACGCAGCGCCTGTACCCCTAGGGGTCAGGGCGCTTGATCGTTGGCGGCGGCCTCAAGGTTTGGCCCCGCATAACGGGCGAGGAAGGTTTCGACGGCGTCGGTGGCGATCTGCTTGTGGGAGCGACGGATGGCCAGCGTGTCCCCCGTGACCATCGGGACGAAGAACACCGGGTGCTCCAGCATACCCATCAACTGACCCGCCGCCCAGGAGGGCTTGTCGCAAGCCAGCTCGCCGCGCTCGGTCAGCGCGACAATGGCGTCAACCAGGGTGACGCCGATCCGGGTCTTGCCGCGTTCATAGAAGTGCAGGGCCATGGCCTGGAACCGGGTGCGTTCGGCCAGCACCAGGCGGAACACCGATGTCACCAGCGGATCGGCCATGAAGGCCACATAGGCTTCGCAAAACCGGGTCAGCTGGCACCGGGCGGGACCATCCACGGCGCGCACATCATCCATCTGGCGCGCGAACTCATCCGATGTGTCGTCGATGACCGCCTGGAACAGCGCGGCCTTGGACGGGAAGAAGGTGTAGAGGGTGGCGGTCGACACCCCGGCGTCACGGGCGATCGGTTCGATCCGCGTGGCGGCGAACCCCTCTGCGAGGAAATGGCGCCGGGCTTCGGTCAGCACATTGCGCCGCCGCGGGTCGTCAATATCGTTGAGGGTGACGGGGGCCGTGTCGGGCCGGGCGGGTTGGGACAGACTCATAGCCGCAAAGCTTGGCGTGGATAACGCTGTCCTGCAAGATGAAATTCAGCCAGTGTTACAAGGACTCAGCCGACCCAGCGCTCCAGCAGGGGATGGGTCAGGACCGGGGCGACCAGCCGATCAACCGACTGCGGGTCAGTCAGAACGACCGCGGCAGTGGCATCCGCCACGATAAAGTCGGCATGGACCTTGGCCGGTTCGGTCAGGCGTTCATGCCCGGGTCTGACGGTCAGCAGATACTGGTCGATGACCGACTGGGCAGTGCGGCCGCGCTCGACCTGGTCGCGCAGCAGGCGCCGGATGAAACGAATGTCCGACGGCGTGTCGACGAACACCCGGATGTCGAACAACTGGACCAGCGCCGGCGTGCACAACAGATGGGTGCCCTCGATCACGATCACCTCGGCCGCAGGCACCGGCTCGCCTCCCGGTTCCCGCCCATGGGTGACAAAGGAATAGACCGGCGCCTCGACCGCCTGTCCCGCTTTCAGCGCGCTGAGGTGACGATGCAGCAGGTCGTGGTCCCGCGCGGAGACATCGTCAAAGTCGAAGGTTGCGGCGTCGAAGTCAGGAAGCGAGGCGGCATCCCGGTAATAGGAGTCCTCGCGCACCAGGGCGGCGACCCCCTCCGGCAAATGTCGGATCAGCGCCTCGGCCAGGGTGCTTTTGCCCGAGCCCGAGCCGCCGGTGATGGCAATCAGAATGGCCATGGATCGGCCCTATCGGAAGAAGCAGGTCAGGCCCGCGTACAGGCTTTCGACCCTTGCATCCGGTCCGTCGGACGACAGGAAGCCACCCAGCGCGCCGCTTGAGAACTCGGTACCCAGCGTCGAGTCCGGAATCATCTCGACCACCCGGGCCGACTGCAGGTCGGCCAGACCGGTGCCCACGCCGACGCCATCTGCCGTGGTCAGGCCGGCCTCGTCCAGAAACCAGCCCGCGAAGGCGTCATCCTGAAACGCCAGCTGCAGGCCGTTGGGATATTCGGCGAACTGCGTCGGTCCGGCCCCGCATTCGGCGTTGGTCGTCAGGGCAGGAGTCTCGGTGCCCAGCAGCGTGGACACGGCGGTCAGCACCATGTCCTGCGACATGCCGAAGGGCAGGGGACGCGCCGAGCCCTGCGCGGTGAAAGCGCGCAGGCCCTCGCCTTCCAGAGCCAGTCCGCCCTGCGCGTTCTCGGCGGTGTCCGGAGTGGCCGGCTCCGCATCGGGCTCGACCGCCGGGGCAGGGGCGGGTGAAGGCGCCTCGGTCGCGCTGTCGCAGGCGCCGACGGCCAACAGGGCGGCAAGGGCAAAGGCGGTACGGGCAAGAGTCATGGTCGGGTCCTGTCGGCCAGATCGGGGAAGGTTCGTGCTCAAACTAGCCGAAAGCGATGCCGGTGAGGCAAAGAAAGTCGCTCCCCCTGACGTTGCGTCACGTTGCCTATCCCTCACGCCGCCGATAGCTTGGCGCCAAGTGCCGCGAGCAACGTCGGCCAGACCCATGAATTTCGGAGAGGAAACCGATGCTCGGATTGATGCAGGACTGGCCGCTGACGGTCGACAAGATCCTCGACCACGCCAATCAGTGGCACCCGCACCGCGAGGTCGTCACCCGCTCGGTCGAGGGACCGATCGTCCGCACCACCTATTCGGAAATCCACGGCAGGGCCAAGCGCGTCTCGAACGTGCTGAAAAGCTGGGACGTCAAGGTCGGTGACCGGGTGGCCACCCTGGCCTGGAACACCGGCCGCCACATCGAGGCCTGGTACGGCATCATGGGCATCGGTGCCGTCTGCCATACCCTGAATCCGCGCCTGTTCCCGGAACAGCTGATCTACATCATCAATCACGCCGAAGACCGGATCATCTTCGTCGACCTGACCTTTGTGCCCCTGCTGGAAGCGATCCTGCCGCACTGCCCGACGGTCGAGCGGGTCGTGGTCATGACCGACCAGTGGAACATGCCGGCGACCAAGCTGCCGCGCGCCGAATGCTATGAGCAACTGCTCGAGGAATCCTCGGAAGACGTCGAGTGGGGGGGCTTCGAAGAGGGCACGGCCTGCGGCCTCTGCTACACCTCCGGCACGACGGGTAACCCCAAGGGCGTCCTGTATTCGCACCGCTCCAACTTCCTGCACACCCTGGTCACCCTGCAGGCCACCATCATGGGGGCCACGCCGGACGAGGTGATCCTGCCGGTGGTGCCGATGTTCCACGCCAATGCCTGGGGCATCGCCTTCTCCGCTCCTGCGGCCGGATCGAAACTGGTGATGCCGGGCGCCCAGATGGACGGCGCCTCCATCTACGAGCTGCTCGAGTCTGAAAAGGTCACCTTCTCGGCCGCCGTGCCGACGGTGTGGCAGGGGCTGCTGGCCTATATGCGCGAGAACTCGCTCAAATTGTCGACCGTCAAGAAGGTCCTGATCGGGGGCTCGGCCGTGCCGGAGAGCCTGATCCGCGCCTTCAACGACGAGTTCGACGTCGAGGTCTTCCAGGGCTGGGGCATGACCGAGACCTCGCCGGTCGGCACCCTGTCGCGCCTGACGCCGGAACTGGCCGCCCTGCCGTACGACGAGCAGATGAAGTGGCGCATCAAACAGGGCATGCCGCCGCTGGGTGTCGAGCTGAAGCTCAAGAACTATGCCGGTCAGGAAATGCCGCACGACGGCAAGACCTATGGCCGCCTGATGGTGCGGGGACCGACCATCGCCGGGGGCTATTTCAAGGATGAGGGCGGCAAGATCCTCGACAATGAGGGCTTCTTCGATACGGGCGACGTCTCGACCATCGACACCCATGGCTTCATGCAGATCACCGACCGGGCCAAGGACGTCATCAAGTCGGGCGGCGAGTGGATCAGCTCGATCGACATCGAGAACATCTCGGTCGGCCACCCGAAGGTCGAACTGGCCGCCGTGATCGGCGCGGCGCATCCCAAATGGGACGAACGCCCGGTTCTGGTGTTGAAGCTCAAGCCCGGCGAGAGCCAGGACAAGCAGGAGCACCTCGACTTCCTGCAGGGCAAGATCGCCAAATGGTGGATGCCCGACGATGTGGTGTTCGTCGACGACATCCCGCTGGGCGCCACCGGCAAGATCGACAAGAAGCTCGTGCGCGAACGTATGAAGGACTACGTCCTGCCGACGGCGAAGGGCTGATCCGGTGGCGCGGCGCGGCTCCGGCGGCTGGACGACGCTGGCCCTCGTCGCCGGCGTGCTGTCGGCGCCTCTGGTGGTGTTCATCGCCGTGTTTGGCCTGCGGTTCGGCTGGTGGGGCCTCGATTTTGCGCGGGACTGGCTCTCGTTCCTGGTGGCCCCCTGCCTGCTCGGGCTTGGTGCTCTGGCGACCCTGATCCTGGTCTGGCGCGCAAGACGGACCGGGGCGACAGGGTGGCTGCTGGCCCTGGGTTCGGCGGTCATCGTTGCCGGCGGGTTCGCTCTTTTGTACGCCAATTTCGTGCACCAGTATCCCGATGGGACGGCCCCTCTGGATGTCAGCACTGACCCTGCGGAGCCCCCGGTCTTTTCGGCGCGCGTCCAATCCCTGCATGCCGGGTCGGACGTCGTGGCATGTCCGGGTGTTTCATCCATTCCCAGTCAGGTTCTGGCTGAGGACGCAACTGCGGCCCTGCAGCGCGCAGGCTTCACGCCGCTGCCGTCGTCGCTGTTCCGGGTAGAGGGCACGCACGAGGGGATGTGGTTCCTGCTCCAGCATGATGCGACCATCCGTATTCGGCCGGGCCAGACCGACATTCGGGTAGCGGCCCGCAACACGCGGCCCAATGGCGGAGAGACCTGCCGCCTCCTTGCCCGGATCGTCGAAGAGCTTCAGCCGCGCAGCTGATAGACGGTGGTGGCGGACGGCGCCTCTGACGCCGTGACGTCCCCCCGTCGCTCCAGCCGGATCAGGTGGGCCAGCAGCGACTGGGCCGCCGCCGGCCACAGGCGTTCGTCCACCCCGGTATAGAGCGCCGGCACCATGTCCCGCGCTGACGACGGCCCCCTGGTCAATGCCACGAGGACCTGATCGTCCCGGCCCAGCCGGTGGGCTTTCAACGCTGTCAGAAAGGGCAGGGGATCGGTCACCGGGCCGCCGTGCGTGGGCCACAGGGTGTCGAACCCGGCCGTCATCACCCGGTCCAGACTGTCGATATAAGCATCCATGTCGCCCTCGGGCGGCGAGACCACACTGGTCGACCAGCCCATCACATGATCCCCGCTGAACAGGGCATTCTCTTCCAGGAGGGCAAAGGCCAGGTGCTCGGGCGCGTGACCGGGCGTCGCGACGACCTCCAGCGTCCAGCCGTCGCCGGTCAGGCGGTCGCCGTCGGTCAGGGACTGATCCGGCGACAGGGCCGGATGCGCCAGCACCGGGGCCCCCACGGCCTCGGCAAGGGGGCGCGCCAGCGGCAAATGGTCGGCATGGCCATGGGTCACCAGCACATGGGTCACCGTTTCGCCCGCCACGGCGGCCAGCAGGGCCTCAAGATGGGCGTCATCCGCCGGACCGGGATCAAGGACCGCCACGGAGGCGCCGTCGCCGATCAGAAAGGTGCCCGTGCCGGCAAAGGTGAAGGGACCGGGATTGTTGGCCAGCACCCGCCGGATGCGGGCCGTCAACCGCTCCACCTGACCGTAAAGGGGCGTGAAGTCGCGGACAAAGGGGATCGGCGGAGGGGTCACGCGGGCTGGCCCGGGGCTTGCGTTAAGACCGCGTAAACCCGTTGTGGAGTGCCCGTCATGGCCCGAACCCTGGCTCTGGATGTTTCAAATCGGCTCTTGCCGGTGGCAATGGCCTTGCTGTGTATCATGGCGAGCCAGCTGGTGGTGGCCTCATGCACGCCGGAACCGGTGCCCTACGCCAGTCGCGTGGCCATCGATCGATAGACGACTCAGTCCGAATTCGCAGGGGCGAGATTTCATCGCCCCCTCCCGACATGCGGCAGAAATCGTGCCGGAACGTCCATTCCCCGGTCAGGCGTGACACCGGTTACATCCGCCCGGGCCAAGCGCAGCCATGCAAGAAAAGCGTGGCATTACAATGCCCTGAGTGGACTGTGGCTTGATTGCGACAATGTGGCGACGATTGGGTTACCGGCCTGTAATTATCGTGCGCTGTGGAAGATGCGGGTTTAGGGTCGGCGTCAATCTGTGTGCATTGGGGTGCACGGATAATGGTTGTCGGGACGCGGGGGACCTACGGGAACTTCGTCTCGGCCACAGGAGGACCACAGTTTGAAAACCCAGACCATTCGCCAACGCTTGCTGCACTCGACCATGATCGGCGGTACCGCCCTCATGGCGCTTGTGGCGGCCCCGGCCGTCGGCCTGCTGGCTCCCAGCACCGCCATGGCCCAGGACCTGGTGCAGGGCGCCGTTTCCGGCACCGTTGAAACGCAGTCGCAGACGCCGGTCGCCGGCGCCACGGTGACGCTGCAGTCGGTGTCGCAGGGCTTCACCCGCACCTACACGACCGACGCTTCCGGTTCGTTCCGCGCCATCGCCCTTCCGCAAGGCCGCTACACCGCGACCATCACGGCTCCGGGCTATGCCTCGCTGTCCGACACCATCTCGGTCGGCTCGGGCGGCACCCCCTCGGTCGTCTTCACCGTCGGCAGCGCCTCGGGCGCCTCGACCGTTGACGACATCGTCGTCGTCGGTGTCCGGACCGCCGTGTCCGAGTTCGACGCCACCACCACCGGCCTGACGGTTAACGTCGAAGAGCTGTCGCGCAACGTGCCGATCGCCCGTGACGCCGGCGCCGTGGCCCTGCTGGCTCCGGGCGTGACCGCTTCGGATGGCGCCTTTGGCGGCATCCCGACCATCGGTGGCGCTTCGGCTGGTGAAAACACCTACTTCATCAACGGCCTGAACATCACGAAATTCCGTGACTTCACCGGTTCGTCGACGGTTCCGTTCGAATTCTACCAGACGCTGGAAACCAAGACCGGCGGCTATTCGTCGGAATTCGGCCGCGGCACCGGTGGCGTGCTGAACGGTACGACCAAGTCGGGCGGAAACGAGTGGGAATTCGGCATCACCGCCTATTGGGAGCCCGATGCGCTGCGTTCGGACTCGCCGGACACCTATCTGGCCCAGAACCGCTTCGATGAAGTCGAAACCTCCGACATCATCTTCGACTTCGGCGGCCCGATCATTCAGGACCGTCTGTTCATCTTCGGCCTGGTCAACTTCCGCGACCGTGAGTTCGTCAACATCGGCGCGCCGACAAATGACCCGGACTTCGGTGCCGGCGCCAACGGCACCCGCGTCACGTCGAACGACCCGTTCTACGGCGGCAAGATCGACTATCTGATCAACGACGATCACCGTCTCGAGTTCACCTACTTCTCGGACGAGCAGTCCCAGGAGACGAGCAACATCTTCGTCGACGCCAACGGCAACTATGTCGGCGAGTTCACGCCCTCGACCTTCGAGTTCGGTGGTTCGAACTGGATCGCCCGCTACACCGGCATCTGGACCGACTGGCTGACGACCTCGATCGCCTATGGCGTCAACGAGTACAACGAAACCAACACGTCGCCGGGCGACAGCGGCGCCCTGATCACCGATCAGCTGCCGGGCTTCCCGCGTCGCGGTATCTGGGGCGTGGGCCAGCCTTCGCTGAATGAAGACGAGCGCACCGTGCTGCGCGCCGATGTCGACGTCTATGCCGACTTCTTCGGTGCCCACCACTTCCGCTTCGGTATCGACCAGGAGAAGCTGGAGTCCGTCCAGGAGCTCAACTACTCGGGTCAGGGCTACAACTACTGCCGTCCGGGCGGCCCGATCTCGACGGTCGTGAACTGCACGGGTGATGTGACCGGAGGTCTCTGGTACCGCTACCAGACCCTCGTGGGCGGTCAGCCCACCCGGGTTCGCATCCGCGCCTACAACAACGACGGTGGCTGGACCTCGACCCAGAACGCCTACTACCTGCAGGACTCCTGGCAGGTCACGGACCAGTTGACCCTGAACCTGGGCATCCGGAACGAAGGCTTCGAGAACGAGAACATCGCCGGCGTGGCCTTCGTGGACCTGCAGGATCAGTGGGCTCCGCGTCTCGGCTTCACCTATGACGTCACGGGCGACCGTACGTCGAAGCTGTTCGGCTTCTACGGCCGCTACTTCCTGCCGGTGGCTGTGAACACCAACCAGCGTCTGGCCGGTGCCGAGTTCTTCATCCAGGATACCTGGACGCTGGACCGCACGGGTGGCCCGAACGATGCCAACGCCGACGGTATCCACGACACCACGGATGAGCCGATCCTCGGCACCTTCCTGGGGGGTACCAACCTGGCTGACGGTTCGGTTCGTCCGATCACGACCCAGGTCGACAAGGAACTGGACCCGATGTTCGTGGACGAGTTCATCCTCGGCTACGAGCAGCAGATGTGGGACGGCTGGACCCTGGGTGTCAAAGGCACCTATCGTGAACTGGGCACGGCCATCGACGACGTCGCCATCGACGCCGCCGTTCTGGACTATTGCGACAACGTCGCGACGGACCTGACCTACACCCAGTGCTATTCGGTGTGGTACGGCTTCCACCAGTACGTCCTGACCAACCCGGGTGAGGACATGGTCATCACCCTGTCGGGTGCCGACCTGTCGCGCGCCACCGGCGGCGTGATCACGAGCGATCGTGAAATCACCCTGACGGCGGACCAGCTGAACTATCCGGAGCCCGAGCGGACCTACAAGGCCGTGGAAATCTCGATGGAGAAATCCTTCGACGGTATCTGGGGCGCCCGGTTCAGCTACGTCTGGTCGGAAAGCGAAGGTAACTACGAAGGGGCCCTGAAGTCCGACAACGGCCAGACCGACCCCGGTCTGTCGCAGGACTTCGACCAACCGGGTCTGACCGACAACTCCTACGGCTTCCTGCCGAACCACCGCGCGCACAGCTTCAAGGCGTTCGGCAACTGGCAGGTCACGCCGGCGCTGAACATCGGGGCCAACCTGATCATTCAGTCGCCGCGCAAGTTCGGCTGTCAGGGGGTTCACCCGACCGACTTCTTCGCCTCGCTTTACGGCCCGGCGTCGTGGTTCTGTCAGGGCGTGGCCACGCCGCGCGGTTCGGTCTTCGAAAGCGACTGGACCAAGAACCTGGACCTGACGTTCGCGTACAACCTGTCGGAAGTCTTCACCATTCCGGGTGACTCCCTGGTTCTGCGGGCCGACGTGTTCAACGTCTTCGGCTTCGAGGCCGAGACCGACTACAACGAGTTCGGTGATCTCGACGCCTCGACGGCGGATCCGAACTTCGCCCGCCCGACGGCCTATCAGGCCCCGCGCGGCGTGCGTCTGAGCGTTGCCTACCGCTTCTAGGCTGTAGACATCGATCAAGGATCGGGGCGGCGAACCTTCGGGTTCGCCGCCCTTTTCTTTGCGCGGAGCCCGGAAGCGCCGTCAAAATGCCCGGTTGAACCGTGACGCTGGTCCACGCATTAAGGGGCTGCCTCTCTCTGACGTCAGGACTGGAATGACTGTTCGCTCGCTTCTTCTCGGAACCGCCCTGGCCATGGGGCTCGCCGGTACGGCCGCGGCTCAGGATGCGGTGATCCGCACGGGCGGCACGGATGCCGTCTTTGCCTCGCAGAATACCGAGCGCATGTGGGAGGCAGTGGCCTATTCCAACCCGCTGCCCCCCGGCGCGCCGAGCGCCGACTATCCGTTGGTGGCCTGGTGCGAGGCCATGGTCAGCGGCCACGTCGCCCTCGGCGAAAGTCTTCAGACCGACGACGCGCTGGATCTGGAGCTGATCGAGCTGGGCCGGGCCGAGGCCCGCAAATTTCTCCGCGCGCTCGAGGTTGCAGCTCCCCGTCAGAGCCCGGAAACGCTGGAGATCGCAGAGACTGCCGCCGCCGGCATCCGCGCCCGTTGGTCGCGCATGATGGACCAGGATCTGGCCGCCCGCGATGAGACCTTCGGCCTGTTCTTCGGCCTGCCGGGCCGCTGCGAACACGCCGCCCGCCGCATCCGCGAAAACATTACGACGCCGCCCGCGACCCTCGCCGATGTAGGGCTGGAACCCCCGGCTGCGGCGACCGACTAGGGCTCAGGCCGCGTCGCTCCGAGCGGCCCGTTCCGGCTGATAGTTGAGGATCGGCGCCAGCCACCGCTCGGCCGTGGCCACGTCCCAGCCCTTGCGCCCGGCATAGTCCTCGACCTGGTCGCGGTCGATCTTGCCAACGCCGAAATAGTGGCTGCCCGGGTGGCCGAAATACAGGCCCGAGACCGACGCAGGCGGGGTCATGGCGTAGCTTTCCGTCAGGGCCATGCCGGCATTCTGTTCAGCATTCAGTATACGGAACAGTGTCGCCTTCTCCGTGTGGTCTGGCTGTGCCGGATAGCCGGGCGCCGGGCGAATGCCCTGATATTGCTCGGCGATCAGGTCGTCCGTGTCGAGGGTCTCATCCGCGGCATAGCCCCACAGTTCGGTCCGCACCTTGCGATGGAGGGCCTCGGCAAAGGCTTCGGCCAGCCGGTCGGCCAGGGCGGTCGCCATGATGGCGGAATAGTCGTCGCCCGCGTCCTTGAACCGCTTGGCGATTTCCAGCTCCCCATGTCCCGCGGTGACGGCGAAGGCGCCGATGTAATCGCCGTCCTCGGCGACGAAGTCCGACAGCGCCAGATTGGGCTTGCCGTTCGACTTCTTGATCTGCTGGCGCAGGGTGTGGAAGCGGGCCAGTTCCCCTGTCCGGCCCTCGTCCGTGAAGACTACGATGTCGTCGCCCTCGGCCCGGGCCGGCCAGAAGCCGACCACGCCCCTTGCCGTGAACCAGCGCTCGTCAACGATCCGCTTCAGCATCGCCCTGGCGTCCTTGAGCAGGTCACGCGCGGCCTCGCCCACCACCTCGTCCTCGAGGATCAGCGGATAGCGGCCGATCAGCTCCCAGCTGGCAAAGAAGGGCGTCCAGTCAATGTGGTCGGCCAGATCGGACAGGTCCCAGGCGTCGAACGTCCGTGTACCGATGAAAGAGGGTGCGCCGGGCAGGGGCGAGTCGGGCCCGGCCCGCCAGCGGTTGGCGCGGGCGTCGGTGATCGAGGTCCGTGCCTTGGTGTCCTGACTGCGGGCATATTGCTCGCGGATGCGGACGTATTCGTCGCGGGTCTGGGCCTCGTTCTTCGCCCGCTCTTCCTTCGACAGCAGCCCGGACACCACGCCCACGGCGCGCGAGGCGTCGATGACATAGGTGGTCGAGCCCCGCGCATAGGCCGGCTCGATCTTCACCGCCGTATGGGTCCGGCTGGTGGTCGCCCCCCCGATCAGCAGGGGGATGTCGAAGCCCCGCCGCTCCATTTCCGAGGCGACGAACACCATCTCGTCCAGCGACGGGGTGATCAGGCCCGACAGCCCGACGATGTCGACCTTGTGCTCGACGGCCGCGTCCAGAATCCGGTCGGCCGGGACCATGACGCCCAGGTCGATGACCTCATAGTTGTTACACTGAAGCACGACCCCGACGATGTTCTTGCCGATGTCGTGGACGTCGCCCTTGACCGTCGCCATCAGGATCCGCCCGGCCTGTTCGCGGGGCTTGCCGGCCTTCTCGGCCTCCATGAAGGGCTCAAGGTGGGCCACCGCCTGCTTCATCACCCGGGCGGATTTCACCACCTGCGGCAGGAACATTTTCCCCGATCCGAACAGGTCCCCGACGACATTCATGCCGTCCATCAGCGGGCCTTCGATGACGTGCAGCGGCCGTTCGATCGACAGGCGCGCTTCCTCGGTATCGGCGTCGATGAATTCGGTGATGCCGTGGACGAGGGCATGTTCGATCCGCTTGCCGACCGGGGCCTCGCGCCACTTCAGGTCGACGACCCGCGCCGCGCCCTTGTCGCCCTTGTAGTTGGGCGCGATGTCGACCAGCCGCTCCGTGTTCGAGACATGCGTCCGCTGCGGCCGGTTCAGGATCACATCCTCGACCGCTTCCCTGAGCGTGGGGTCGATGCAGTCATAGACGGGCAGGTCGCCGGCGTTGACGATGCCCATGTCCATGCCCGCCTGGATGGCATGGTACAGGAAGACGCTGTGAATGGCCCGGCGCACCGGCTCATTGCCGCGGAAGGAAAACGAGACGTTCGACACCCCGCCCGACACGCGCGCGAAGGGCAGGGTGGCCTTGATCGCCCGTGTCGCCTCGATGAAGTCGACGGCATAGTTGTCATGCTCCTCGATCCCCGTCGCCACCGCGAAAATATTGGGGTCGAAGATGATGTCCTCGGGCGGGAAACCGACCTCGTCCACCAGGATACGATAGGCGCGGGTGCAGATCTCGATCTTGCGCGCGGCGGTGTCGGCCTGCCCGACCTCGTCGAAGGCCATGACCACCACGGCGGCGCCGTAGCGCAGGCATTTCAGCGCCTGTTCGCGGAACTCGGCCTCGCCCGCCTTCATCGAGATCGAATTGACGATCGGCTTGCCCTGGACGCATTTCAGGCCCGCCTCGATCACCTCCCATTTCGAGCTGTCGATCATCACCGGCACGCGGGCGATGTCGGGCTCGGCCGCGATCAGGTTGAGGAAGGTCCGCATGGCCACGGCGCCGTCCAGCAGCCCCTCGTCCATATTGATGTCGATGATGGCCGCGCCTGCCTCGACCTGCTGGCGCGCCACGTCCAGCGCGGCTGTATAGTCGCCCGCGACGATCAGCTTCCGGAATTTGGCCGAGCCGGTGACGTTGGTCCGCTCGCCGACATTGATGAAGGTGGAACGCACTACGCTACCAGTTCGAAGGGTTCGAGGCCGGACAGCCGCATGGCCACCGGCCTTTCCGGGATCGCCCGGGGCCGAAGTTTGGACACCGCCTCGGCCGTGTGCCGGATATGCTCCGGCGTCGTCCCGCAACAGCCGCCGACGATGTTGACCAGCCCCGACCGGGCCCACTCCTCGATGAAGTGCGCCGTCTCGTGCGGCTGCTCGTCGTACTGGCCCATGGCGTTGGGCAGGCCGGCGTTGGGATAGGCAGCGACCAGGGTATCAGCCACCCGGCTCAGCTCGGCGATGAAGGGACGCATCAGATCGGCGCCGAGGGCACAGTTGAAGCCGACCGCGAAAGGCCTGGCGTGGCGCACGCTGTTCCAGAAGGCCTCGGCGGTCTGGCCCGACAGGGTGCGGCCCGAGCGATCGGTGATGGTGCCCGAGATCCAGATCGGCAGGGCCTCCATGCCCTCGTCCTCAAGGTCCTTGATGGCCTTGATCGCCGCCTTGCAGTTCAGCGTGTCGGTGATGGTCTCGATCAGATAGAGGTGCACGCCCCCTTCGTTCAGCGCCTTCACCTGATGGCGATAGGCGTCATAGACCTGGTCGAAGGTCACCAGCCGCGCGCCGGGATCGTTCACGTCCGACGACATCGACAGCATCTTGTTCAGCGGCCCGATCGACCCGGCGGCGAAGCGCGGCTTGTGCGGCTCCTTCTCCGTCCATCGGTCGGCGGCGGCGCGGGCCAGTTTCGCGCCTTCCAGATTGATGTCCCACACCGACTGTTCGTCCAGCCTGTAGTCGTCCTGGGCGATGACCGTGGCCGAGAAGGTGTTGGTTTCGCTGATGTCAGCCCCGGCGGCGAAATACTGGTCGTGCAGGTCCGCGATCACATCGGGGCGCGTCAGACACAGGATGTCGTTATTGCCCTTCATCTGGCCGGCATGATCGGTGAAGCGGTCGCCCCGGAAATCCTCTTCGGACAGATTCTGGCGCTGGATCATCACCCCCCAGGCGCCGTCGAGGACGAGGATGCGTTCCCGGGCGGCGGCGTGCAGGGCAGCGATACGGTCGGCCCGGTTCACGACACAGCCTCGCGCACGCCCAGCACCCGGCAGATCGCATAGACCAGGTCGGCGCGGTTCAATGTGTAGAAGTGGAAGTCGGCGAAGCCTTCTTCCTGCAGGCGGGCGCACATCTCGGCGGCGACTGAGGCGGCCAGCAGGCGCCGGGTCTCGGGGTCATCGTCCAGCCCGTCGAAATGCGCGGCCAGCCAGTCGGGCACCGAGGCACCACAGGCCGCGCTCATCCGCTTCAGTCCGTTGAAGTTCGACACCGGCATGATGCCCGGCGTCAGGGGCAGGGTGATACCCGCCGCCCGCACCCGGTCGCGGAACCGGAGGAAGGCGTCGATGTCGAAGAAGAATTGGCTGACGGCGCGGGTGGCCCCGGCGTCGATCTTGGCCTTAAGCACATCGATGTCGTGATCCATCGAGGGGCTCTCCGGGTGCTTTTCCGGATAGACGCCGACCGAAATCTCCATGTCCCCATGGCGGGCAATCGCGGCGGTCAGTTCCGTGGCATTGGCATAGCCGTCGGCGCGCGGCTGATAGACGCCGCCGATCCCGCTTCCGCCGGGAGGGTCCCCGCGCAGGGCCACGATGTGGCGGACACCGGCGGCCTTGTACTCGGCGATCACATCATCGACCTCGTCGCGCGAGGCCTCGACACAGGTCAGGTGGGCGGCGGGGGACAGCTCCGTCTCGGCCAGGATGCGCTGCACCGTCCGGTGGGTCCGCTCGCGCGTCGATCCACCTGCGCCATAGGTGACCGAGACAAACCCGGGGTTCAGTGGCTCCAGCCGGCGTATGGCCTTCCACAGGGTGGCCTCGGCCTCATCTGACTTGGGCGGAAAGAATTCGAACGAGACATTGACTGCATTGCGGTTCGACCCCGCCCGCGCGACGGGTCCCAGCGGCGACAGCAACAGGGCGCGCGCTTCAGCCAGCGAGGTCATCAGGCGACACTCCGCCTGGCATCCGCGGGACGGGTCGCGGTCCAGATCAGCACCGTCAGGCCATCCTTGTCGGGGGGCAGGGCGATGGGCGCAC
>CAXICH010000022.1:0-17266 GCA_964022245.1 uncultured Alphaproteobacteria bacterium | reverse complement strand
CACCCCTCCCCTTACCTCTCCTGATCGCTGAACGCACCATGGCCGCGCGCCCTCCTCTTGTTGCCCTCAAGGACGTCCGTCTGCAGGACGGCCCCCGTCCCCTGTTCGAGGGCGTCGACATCGCGATCGAGCCGCGCACCCGGGCCTGCCTCGTCGGGCGGAACGGCGCTGGCAAATCCACCCTGATGAAGATCATCATGGGCCAGGTCGAGCCGGACTCCGGCGAACGCGCCATCCAGTCCGGCATCCGGTTTGCCAATGTGCCGCAGGAACCGGTCATCACCGGCGACACCCTGCTCGACTATGCCACCTCGGGTGAGGCCGAGCCCTGGACCGCCGAGGCCTGGCTCGCCACCTTCGGCCTTGATCCCGCCAAGCCGGCCGTGAACCTGTCCGGTGGCGAGATCCGCCGCGCCGCGCTCGCCAAGGCCTTCGCCGAAGAGCCGGACCTGATGCTGCTCGACGAGCCGACCAACCACCTCGACATCCTCGCCATTGAAAAGCTTGAGGAAGAGCTGATCTCGGCCCGCTGCGCCATTCTCGTGGTCAGCCACGACCGCGCCTTCCTCAATCGCGTCACCCAGACCTGTCACTGGCTGGAGGGCCGACGCGTCCGCAGCCTGAACAAGAGTTTCAACGCCTTCGACGAATGGGCCACCAAAGTCACCGAGGAAGAGGCCGAGTCGCTGCGCCGCCTGTCGAAAACCATCGAGCGCGAGACCGAGACCTTCTACCGCTCGATCACCGCCCGCCGTACTCGCAACGAGGGCCGCGCCCGCTCGCTTGAGGCGCTCCGCGCCGAACGCGCCGAACGGCTGAAGGACGTGCCCCGCGACCTGCATCTCGGCGTCGATTCCGGCGCCACCTCGGGCAAGCTGGTCGCTGATCTGAAGGGCATCTCCAAGGGCTTCGGCGACCGCACCGTCATCAAGCCCTTCACCACCCGTATCGTGCGCGGCGACCGGCTGGCCATCGTCGGCCCCAATGGCGCCGGCAAGACCACCCTGGTCAAGATCATGCTGGGAGAGCTGGCCCCCGACACCGGCACCGTCCGCCTCGGCGCCAATCTGGAGCCCGTCTACCTCGACCAGTCGCGCGAGGGGCTCAAGTCCGACATGACCCTGTGGGACGCCCTCACCCCCGGCGGCGGCGACTCCATTCTCGTGCGCGGTGTGTCCAAACACGTCGCCGCCTATGCCAAGGACTTCCTGTTTCAGGAGGGCCAGCTGCGCCAGCCGATCTCGACCCTGTCGGGCGGCGAGCGCAACCGCCTGCTGCTGGCCCGGGCGCTCGCCAAGCCCGCCAATATGCTGGTCCTCGACGAACCGACCAACGACCTCGACATGGACACCCTCGACAAGCTCGAGGAACTGCTCGAGACCTATGACGGCACCCTGATCCTCGTCAGCCACGACCGCGATTTCGTCGACCGCCTCGCCACCTCGACCATCGCCATGAACGGCCGCGGCGACATCGTCGAGACCCCCGGCGGCTGGACTGACTTCATCCGCCAGAACCCCGGCTTCCTTCAGCCCGGCGCCCACCAGCGCCCCCAGGACGCCGAAGCCGCCCGACGCGCCGACGCAAACCCCGCCCCCGCCAGCGTCGCGCCCCCCGCGGCGCCGAAGAAGCCCGCCAAACTCTCATTCAAGGACACCCACCGGCTCCGGGAGATCGAGGGGCTGATGGAAACCCTGCCCGCTGACATCGCCCGCCACGACGCCACCCTGTCCGACCCGGATCTCTACAGTCGGGACCCGAAGGCCTTTGACCGGGCCATGGCCAACGCCGCCCGCGCCCGCGCCCAGCTTGAGGCGGTCGAGGCCGAATGGCTGGAACTGGAAGAGAAGAAGGCCGCGCTCGAAGGCTGATCCGGAATCTGTGGGCAGATTAAATCCCGGAGTCTCCGCAGGTTTTCGGAACCACCCACAGACTGTCCCGAACTTGTCCACCGGACGGGGCTCAAATCCCCACAGGGCGGGCATTCCCGGCGCTTGCCCAATAGCGGATTTCGTCGGAACGTCAACGGGCCGAGGGACACGGCAGCGCGGAAAACCGGGGAGACCCGGGGCTCAAGGCGAACCGGTCCGGCTCTCGGATCCAGGGTAACGGACGATCTCCGGATCGTAACGGACCCCGGACCGGATCAAGGCTTCGAGGCAGGGTTTCGGCCCATACCTTGAGGAACCGGATCGGGATCGGAAGACGGCGCAGGCCAGACCTGCGGGACGCGACCGAACCAGAGTCGAGGGATACAGCCGACCGTCACCGGGGTTCGCTCCGCTGACGCCCAGGCCAGGGTCCAGAACTCAATGGCCAAGTCCAACCCGGACTTGGCGAGGGCGCGAAGCGCAACGGTTCGACCGGGCGTTTCGCGCCCTCGCTCAATTCCGGCTCCAGCGAGCCGCCGGCCTTCCCTCTTTCCGTTTGCAATGACAGACTGACATTCGACCGGAACGGGAGAAACCCATGCGCCTGACCCTCACCCTCGCCGCCGCCCTCGTGGCCGGCTCCGCCCTCCTGCCGCAAGCGGTGCAGGCCCAGGAACGGCCCCCGGCCTACACCAATGCCGAGGCCTGCCTCCGGGACCGCGCCGCCGATGCGGTGGCCGTCAGCAGTGGCGCCACCGATGCAGCCGAGTTCCTGCTGGGTTATCTCTGCGCCGAGACCGTCGGCTATGCGGCGGCCTATGAACAGAATACCGCCTCGCTCATGGCCATGAGCGACATGGCATCAGGCATGGGGCAGATGGCTGGCCAGTCGGGCACCAAGACCGGCGAAAACCCCTTCGACTTCTCCGCCATGTTTGGCGGACTCAAGGTCGATCCGGTCACCGGCGCCCTCGTGTCCGACCCCGACGCGGAGGGCGGCTTCATGAACGGCACGCTCAAGGCCCAGGCCTCGCAGATGAGTGCCCTGTTCGGGGACCGGCCGCCCGTCTTTCTCCGCGTCCTCGCGGGCGAGCTGGTCCTCCGGCAGCGCCGCTGAACCTTGCCTGAAACCGCCCTTTCCTTCGCGGAAGTCAGGCCCTAAACCTTGGCCATGCGCCGCCCGTCCGCCCGCCTCGCCTGTCTGGATCGTCGAACCCTGCTGACCGGTGCTGCGGCGCTGGGCCTGTCGGCGACCGCGGCCGGCTGCAACTCGTCCGAACCGGCCATCGACGAGAACGGCCGCATTCGGCTGCGCCTCGCCATCGACGAACCTGCCAGTGCCGAACTGGGAGGCTTCTATCAGGCCCTGGCCACCGGGCTGTACGAGGCGCGCGGCCTGAACGTGCAGATGGTGCGGCCGGGGTTCGGTCAGGACGTCCCGCGTGCCCTGGCCTCTGGCAACGCCGATCTCGGCCTCGCCGCCGACAGCTTCACCCCCCTTCGGCTGGTTGAGGAAGAGGCCCCGGTGAAGGCCGTCGCCGCCTTCTTCCAGAAGTCCCTTCGCACCGTGATCAGCCACCCGGAACCGCCGCCTCGCCCGGGCCCGCCGGGCTCCTCCGGTGCCCCGCTCCCCATCCAGGTGGCCGAGGCCGACCGCGAGACCCTCTGGCCTTGGTACAAGGCGCTCAGCGGGCTCACCGATGACCAGCTCGCCGACTACGACCTTGAGGCCTTCATCCGTGATCCCGATGCCCGGATCCTGGGCCATTTGACGCGCGAGCCCATCCTGATCCCGCAAGCAGGGGGATCGCCCCCGGCCAACCGTCCGTTATTCGACGACGGCTACGCCGCCTATGGTGCCCTCGTCCTGGCCCCCACGGCGTTCGCCCGCGACAACGACGAGGCGCTGCGCGCCTTCCTCGCGGCTTCGGTCGAGGGCTGGGCCGACTACATCGAGGGCGATCCCGACCCGGCCCATGGTCTGATCCGTCGCGCCAACCGCAACATGTCGGCGGACGAGCTTGACCCGGCCCGCGAGATCCTGCGCGACGCCGCCGTGGTTACCGGCGACGACCCGGCCTCGACACCCATCGGCAGCATGTCGGCCGACCGCTGGCAGACCTTCTACGAAAGCGCGACAGAGGCCGGGGTCTTCCCGCCCGGTCTTGACTGGCAGCAGGCCTTCACCACCGACTATCTGTCTCCTGCCGTCGCCCCGGCCCCCGCCGCCTGAAACCCCCGCGCGCGTTAAGGCTGATTGCCTTCGGGCGTTAGCGGCGGGTTAAGTCTGGCCAGCTTAACCTTTGGTCCAGTCCCCCAGTTTCCGGAGGTGGGAATGCGACCCGACTCGTCCACATCGCTGTCCATGAGCCAGGGCCTTCTGGGTGCAGCGGCAGTGCTGGCCCTGACGGCGATCGCCATGCCGGCCCTCGCCCAGGATGCACCGGCGCTCCGCTATCTGGACTGGAACGGGCGCCCCGAACCGGTGGCCATGGCCCGCGCCACGCCTTCCACCCGTGGCGAGGCCCCGGCCCTGCGTCCTGCCTCACCGGTCATCCCCCATGCGGGCAGCCAGTCGATGGCCACCGTGCCACAGCTCCGCCCTGCGACGCCCCTGCTGCCGGGCCGCAGCGTCGACGCCGATGGCCGACCCGGCCTGACGCCGGCCGACGCCTTCTTCGCACCTCCGCCGGTGCAGTCCCGCCCCCTTCCAGCACAGGCGGTCCCCGTCGCGGCTCCCGCCCCGGAACCGGTCCGGGCCGTCCCCACACCGGTCGCGGCACTGCCCCCGGCCCGTCAGATGCCCGAGGCACCCCCGACCCGCGCCCAGCCCGCGCCCCCGCCGACGCCACGGCCCGCGCCGACGCCGGCTCCCGCGCCTGCCCGGCCCGCCGGGTGGGCCGATGACCCCAATGCGCCGCGCGCCGACGCCCTGATCTGGTCCGTCGGCCAGCCGCAACCTCAGCCGGAACGCCAGGCAGCCGCGCCCCGACCCGCTCCCGCTCCCGCCCCGGCGCCGGCCCCCACCCCGGCCCCGTCCCGGGACCAGACCGATCGCCCGGCCCAGGGCGCCCGCTACTATTCCGTCCACCGCCAGAATGGGCGCCAGCCCGACCGCGCGGTCCTGCCGGAACAGGTCTATCTGGATGCCCTGCCGGTTGAACTGGACGAGACGCCGACCTCGCCGAACATGGCCGAGCCGCCCGGACCGCCCCAACTGGTCCGCAATCCGGATGGCACCGTCCGTCGCACAACCGGCGAGTCCGCCCGCAGCGCGGCCGCCCGTCAATGACCCAGCCTGCCACGACCGATATTGCTGTGGAGACGCGTCTGCCCGACCTGATCGCCATGGCGCAGGAGCCGTCCAGCGAGAAGCGCCGCGCCCTGCTGCGTGAACTGACCGAAGTCTTCTTCGGCACCGAAACCCATTCCGGGACCGAGACCGACCTGTACGGGACCGTCCTGGCCGAACTGTCCGCCGAAATGGAAACCGCGGTCCGCGCCGAACTGGCCCGACGCTTTGCCGACAGTCCGGCCGCGCCGCGTACCCTGATCCGCCGCCTCGCCCATGACGAGGCCGAGGTGGCGACACCCGTGCTGTCGGCCTCGCCCGTGCTCACCGATGCCGACCTGATCGAGGTCGCCCGGACCCGGGGTCAGGACCACCTTCGCGCCGTCTCCACCCGCAAGGATGTGTCCGAAGCGGTCGCTGACGCCATCGTCGACCATGGCGACGACGAGACCCTGCACAGCCTGCTGTCCAACGAGGGCGCGCGCCTGTCGCGCGAGGCCAGCGAGAAGGCCGTCGAGCGCGCCCGCACCAATCCGGCCCTTCATGCCGCGACCGTCGAACGCAAGAGCCTGCCGCCCGATCTCCTCAACGAGATGTATTTCATCGTCGAAGCCCGGCTGCGCCACACCATCCTGGAGCGCAACGCCCGTATGGACCCGGCCCTGCTGGAAAGCGCGCTGGAGGCCGGCCGTACCCGTCTGGCCACCCGGGACGGCGCCCTGCCCGCCGACTATTCCGAGAGCCTCGCCTATGTCGAGGAACTGCATGCCGCCGGCCAGCTGACCCCCCAGATGCTGGCCCGGTTCCTGCGCTCGGGGGGACGCACCTGCTTCCTGATCGCGCTGGCCCGGCTGGCCGACATCGACTTCCACACCGCACGCCAGATCATTGATCGCAAGGATCTGGACGCCCTCGCCGTGGTCTGCCGTTCCGCCGGCCTGGATCGGGCCCTGTTCCTGACCTACGCCGTGGTGCTGCTCAACGACGACGGCGACGCCATGGCAAAGGCCCATACCTATGGCCGCATGTATCAAGAGCTGGCCCCCGACGCTGCCAAACGCACGCTGCGCTTCTGGCGCATGCGCCGCGAAGCCAAGGCCGCCTGAGCGGCGCGCCGCAAAACTCCATTTTGTCATCCCGGAATCCGCGAAGCGAATATCCGCGACGCCTGAGCCACGCAAAAAAAAGACCCGCCGGATGGCTCCGACGGGTCTCTTCTCTCAGGCTTTCGCCGTCTTATTTCTTGGCGCGGGCCGTGGTGCGGGCCGGCTTGCGACCGCCCTGGCCCAGACCCATCTGCTTGGCCAGTTCCGAGCGGGCCTTGGCATAGTTGGGCGCCACCATCGGATAGTCCTTGGCCAGGCCCCACTTGGTCCGGTATTCCTCGGGGCTCATGTCGTATTTGGTGCGCAGGTGACGCTTCAGCGACTTGAACTTGCGACCATCTTCCAGACAGATCAGATAGTCGGGCGTGATCGACTTGCGGATCGGCACGGCCGGATCCTTGACTTCCGGCTCCGGCTCGATGCCGTCACCCGACAGCTGCGACAGGGTCGAGTGGATCGAACCGATCAGGGCAGGAACGGCCTCGGGCGGCAGGATGTTGTTGCTGACATAGGCGGAAATGATGTCCGCCGTCATTTCAAGCAGCTCGGCTTTTTCTTCCATAGGTCGTCCAGACGTTTCCAGAGCGAGGCGAAACATCTTGCGTGAATCGCCCCTGATGTCGGGCTGATAGAACAAACGTACCGACCATGCAATTGAGACGGTCGATTTTCTGCATTGGTCGCCCAAGTATAGAGCCAACTGGATGCAAACAGGGGCGCTTTAACGTCCGAAGTCTTGCGCCAACGCCATCATCGCCGCCCGCTCGGGGATGGAGTATTCATCCAGAGTGTCGGTTTCACCGTCGCGAATGGCCTTCAGCAGAGCGGGCGTCATGGCGGACGTCAGCGACCAGTTCCAGTAGCGCAGCACCGTCTGGGCCCGGTCGACCGCCAGCATCTCGAAGGTCACCTGCACCCGCTCCCACGCGGGATGGACGGATCCATCCGGCGCCTTCTCCGGCCGCTTCATCGACCGCCAGAGCGCCGTCAGATACTCCCGGTCCAGCCCCGTCGCCTTGCACAGAATAGCCACCGGCTCCCCGCCCGGGTCGCCGAGAATCTTGGCGCCGGTCAGGGGCTTGATCCCCGACAGATAGGCGATCTCGGCGGCCGAATCCCGGCCCATGCCCCGCTGCTCGATCTCGGTGATGGCGTGCTCGAGGCTGTCATAGGGGCTCTTGTCAATCGCCCCGCGATTGCGCTGGCGTCGCTCGATGAACTGCAGCGCCTTGCGCGACACCGGGTCCTGCCAGCCTTCGACCGCAGCCATGGCAAAGATATCTTCCGACACTTCCTGCATGACTTCGCGCGACACGGCGAACCTCTGCAGGATGGTCCGGCGATCCTGCTCGTTCGACCACCAGAACATCACATAGGCCCCCGACGGTCTCAGCTCGGGGCGCCGCAGCAGATGCTCGCACAGACGCGGCTGGCTGCGGCTCAATGCCACCGCCGTCTCGATCCCGGTCTGCGACAGGCGGGCCGTGGTATTGCGCAGAAGGGTTTCGACCACATCCCCGTGCCCCGCCTCGATCAGGGCCTCGGACACCACTTCCGACACACCCCGACGGGCGGCGATACACCGGTGATGATCATGGCCGGTGTCCCGCACACAGGACAGCAGGTCCGCATCCGTCAGCCCTGCACAACCCTCGATCAACACCCCTGCAATGGCCGGATCATCCCGCAGCAGCAGGCGCATCAGCCCATTGGGCAGTTCGGCCAGCGGCGCCAGCCGGTGGGCCATCTTCATCCGGTCCTCGGGCATGGCCAGCCGTGCCATCTCGACCAGCAGATCGCCAACGACGGAGCGTTCAAAGGCATTGATGCGACTGGTCGGCAGCGACACCACATCGGCCAGCCGCCGCAGCAGCGCATGCCGCGCCTTCCACGTCGATGCCGGCCCGCTATCGGGCGCATCCTCCGCAGGGCTGGAAAGGGGTTGGGACATATCGCGGCGATCCTCGCCCCGTTCGGTTAACCGCCGGTCAAGAGCAGGCCTGCAGGTCGCCCCTCCTATGCGGCAGCCCAGGCCTGACGCAGCCAGCCCTCAAGCTCGGCATCGACCTCGTCGGCCGAGGTCACCCGCACCCGGTGCGTCACCATCGTATTCCACGACCCGGCGGCTTCAAGGCGACCCGCCGGCTCCACCCCCTTCAACACCAGTCCGACATCCAGCCGGTCTTTGGTCGAGGGTTGCAGCAGGGCAAACTGTTTCGACCGCCTCAGGCTGACATAGCCCTTCTTGGGCGCGAACTCGACGCCGTCCAGCCCTTGAACAAACCCGGCCGCCTTGTCATAGGCTGGCTTGATCGCCGCCTTGGGCCCCGCAAACATCGCCGCCATCAGATCGTCATCGGCGCTCGACCCGGCGTCCGAGGCAAAGGTCTTGTGCGCCACCAGATTGGCATAGCCGTGGGTCAGGCCCTGTTCCGCCTTCAGCCACGCAACCAGCTGACCATGTCTGGCATGGCCACTGGCCCTGGACATCCCGATCCATTGATCCAGCGACCTGCCGGTATTCGCTTCCAGATTGGCGATCATCTTTGCCGCCGCAGCGTCCATATCCGCCATAGCCTGTCCTCCCTCTGACCAGTTGAATGCTCGCCCGGCCAAGGCGTCAAGCGAGTATAATCAGCTTCAAATCTGGTCGCGTACCAACGTCAGAATCCGACCCAGCAGGTTTTCGCCCTTCCACGCTGTGGGATCCTGATTGTCCGGATCGTCGAGCGCCAGCCCGTTGCCCCAGTTCCAGTCCCGCGGATTGGCTTCCACCAGCATGGCGGGGGACGTCGCTCTGAGTTGCCGACCCGCCCCCGCGTTCTGTCGAAACTTTTCCAGGTTGCCGTGATGCACAATGCGCACCCGATGTTGATGCCAGATGTCCTCGTCGAAACCCGCCACACCTTGGCCGAGGCGCTTCTGCACGGCCGGGTCGTCCGTCACCATGATGGCTGCGGCAGCTTCGTGATCGTCGAACAGACGTGCCTTCTGCACCATCATCCACTGTTCGGCCGTAACGAAGGTCTCGTCCTCAACAACGAAACTGGTTGGGTGCCACTGACTGAACACGCCCTTAATGAAGGGATGGAACTGGCTGAACGCCTTCGGGTCCGGGAGGTCTGCGTCCCTCACTGAAGCCTACAGCCCTTCAAACAGGGCCGTCGACAGATAGCGTTCGGCAAAGCTGGGGATGATGGTGACGATGGTCTTGCCCGCATTCTCGTCCAAGGCCGCCTGACGGAAGGCCGCGATCAGGGCGGCGCCCGAGCTGATGCCTCCGGTCAGGCCTTCCAGCCGGGCCGCGCGGCGCGCCATCTCAAACGCCTCATCATTCGACACCCGCTCCACCGCATCGATCACACCACGGTCGACGATCGACGGGATAAAACCCGCGCCGATGCCCTGGATCTTGTGCGGCCCCGGTTCGCCGCCGGACAGCACGGGCGAGTCCGTCGGTTCGACGGCCACCATCCGGACCGAGGGCTTCCGGGCCTTCAGCACCTGACCGACGCCCGTGATGGTGCCCCCGGTGCCGACCCCGGCAATGACCATGTCGACCGCTCCGTCCGTGTCGGCCCAGATTTCCTCGGCCGTCGAGACGCGGTGGATTTCGGGATTGGCCGGGTTCTCGAACTGCCCCGGCGACACCGCCCCCGGCGTGCTGTCCAGCAGTTCCTGGGCCCTGGCGATGGCCCCCTTCATGCCCTTGTCGGCGGGGGTCAGCACCAGCTCGGCGCCCAACAGGGCCAGCATCTTGCGCCGCTCCATCGACATGCTCTCGGGCATGACCAGCATCAGGCGATAGCCCTTGGCCGCGGCCACAAACGCCAGCGCAATGCCGGTATTGCCGCTGGTCGGCTCGATCAGCACCGCGCCGGGCGTCAGCTTGCCGGCCTGTTCCAGGCCCTCGATCATGGCCAGACCGATCCGGTCCTTGACCGAACTGAGCGGGTTGAAGAACTCCAGCTTGGCCAGTACCCGGGCCTTGGGCTTCAGCTCGGCCGACAGTCGCGGCAGCGCGACCAGCGGTGTGTCCCCGATCGTCTCCAGGATCGATCCGTAGACCTTCCCACGACCCGCGCGAGCGTGGCGGGACAGGTCGGGCGAGGCAGGCGTGGTACCGGTCATGGGGAGATCTCCGGGTGGCTGTCAGCTTCTCAAGATCAGGTCGATCCGCGCCCGCGCAAGGGTCCGGCCCCCAAGAAAGCCGTCCGATCGGCATTTCCGCGACTCGTGGCACAATGTTCGGTGAACCATCCGCGCATCGGTTAAGCGGCTGTTAACCACGTTAACCGATCCCTGAGAGGCAGTTTCCGGGGCTTTCCTTGCAATCTCTCGTCGCCGCCGTTCAAGCCGTCGATCCCCTTGTCGTTACCGGCAAGGTCGCGGGGGTGAGCGGCCTGCTGATCGAGTCACGTGGCGGACTGTCGCGTCTGGCCGTCGGGGCCCGGGCCGAGATCGACCGCCACGGTCGCCCGCCCCTGCCCGCCGAAGTGGTCGGATTTCGAGAGGCCAAGGCCCTGCTGATGCCGTTCGGCCCGGTCGAGGGCGTGGCCCCCGGCGCCGACATCCGCATCGTCGAGGCCGCCGGCGTGGTCCGGCCGACCGCCGGCTGGCTGGGCCGGATCGTCAACGCCTTCGGTGAGCCCATCGACGGCAAGGGCCCCTTGCCGGACGGACCTCAATCCTATCCCCTCAGGGCCGCGCCGCCCCCCGCCCATACGCGCGGCCGGGTGGGCGAGCGGCTCGACACCGGCGTGCGCGCGCTGGACGTCTTTGCCACCACCTGCCGCGGCCAGCGGATGGGCATCTTTGCCGGCTCCGGCGTCGGCAAGTCGGTGCTGCTGTCGATGCTGGCCCGCCGGGCCGAGTGCGACGCCGTCGTGGTCGGCCTGATCGGGGAACGGGGCCGCGAGGTCCGCGAGTTCATCGAGGAAACCCTCGGGCCCGAGGGTCTGGCCCGCGCCATTGTGGTCGTCGCCACCTCGGACGAGCCCGCCCTGACGCGGCGTCAGGCGGCCTATATGACGCTGGCCTGCGCCGAATACCTCCGCGATCAGGGCAAACAGGTCCTGTGCCTGATGGACTCGGTCACCCGCTTTGCCATGGCCCAGCGCGAGATCGGTCTCGCCGCCGGCGAGCCGCCGACCACCAAGGGCTACACCCCCACCGTCTTTTCCGAACTGCCCAAATTGCTGGAACGTGCGGGTCCCGGACCTGTGCGATCCGACGGCCGCCCGATCGGGGCCATCACCGCCCTGTTCACCGTGCTGGTGGACGGCGGCGATCATGATGAGCCGATCGCCGATGCCGTGCGCGGGATCCTCGACGGTCACATCGTCATGGACCGCAAGATCGCCGAGCGCGGCCGCTTCCCCGCCATCGATGTCCTGAAATCCGTCAGCCGCACCCTGCCCGGCTGCCAGACCCTGCCCGAGCGCGAGCTGAACAAGCGCGCCCGCCAGTGCCTCAGCGCCTATGCCAATATGGAAGAACTGATCAAGATCGGGGCCTATCGCGCCGGTGCCGACCCGATCACCGACCGCGCCATTGCCCTCAATCCGGCACTGGAGAGCTTCCTGTCGCAAACCCCCGATGACACCTGCGACATGGCGACGGCCTTTAGTCATCTGGAAAGCATTCTGAACCAAGGTCTCGCAGAGCGAGTGGAGTGAAGCCATGACCACCTGGGCCCGGTCCCTGATCCGCATTTCGACCTATGAGGTCGAGACCCTGCAGAAACGTCTGGCCGAGATCGGTTCGCGCCGCGCCTCCGCAGAAATGCGACTGGCGGTGCTGGATGCCGAGGTCGAGATCGAGCGCGAACGTGCCCGTGCCGACGCCGAGGCCGGCATGCTGCTTCAGGCCTATCTGAACGGCTGGAAACACCGCAAATCGACCGTCGAGGCCGACCTCGGCGAACTCGAGGCCGAAGAAGAAGGGGCGCGCGATGCCCTGACCGGCGCCTTCGAGGAACTCAAGAAGTTCGAACACGTCGCCGAACTGTCCCGTCTGGAACGCCTCGCAGCCGCGGAACGGCGTGAATCGGCGGCCTTCGACGCCCTTGGCCTCAGGCGGCGTGCCTGATTTTCGGCTAACCCGCAGGCATTTGCTGGCCAGTCCTCTGGCGCTGGCGGCCTGCGGCAGTGCGCCCTCGACCCCGCCCCTCGGCCCCGTTCGCCCGCTCAAGGATGTGACGACCGTCCCGGTGGGGGTCTGCGGCATGTCCGGGCAGTTTGACGACGCCGGCTGGCGCCGGCTGGTGCTGACCCACTTTTCCCAGTTCACCCCCGAGTGGGAAATGAAGATGGAGGCGATCCTGCGGCCCGACCGCAGCCTCGACTTCACCCTCGCCGACCGCTGCGCCGACTTCGCCACCGATAACGGCCTGCGCCTGCATGGCCACGCCCTGATCTGGTATTCGCAGGGCGCCGAAGCCTTTGCCGGTCTGGACCGCAAGACCTTCGCCGCCGACTTCGACCGCTATATCCGTACCGTGACCGAACGCTACCGGGGCCGCGCCGTGGGCTGGGATGTGGTCAATGAGGCCGTGGCCGAGGACGGCGACGGCCTGCGCAATCATCACTGGTCCCGAACCCTCGGGGAGACCGACCATATCCGCCGGGCCTTTGACGTCGCGCACGACGCCGACCCCGAGGCGATCCTGTTCCTCAATGACTACAATCTCGAAAACCTCCCGCAGAAAGGCGCGACCTTCCTGAATCTGGTCGAGAAACTGCTCAGGACTGGAACCCCGCTGGGCGGCATCGGCAGCCAGTCTCACCTCGATATCGAAATCCCCGAAGGCCAGATCACCGCCTTCATGCGCGACGCCGCAGGTTTCGGCCTGCCCATCCATGTCTCCGAACTGGATGCCTCGCTCCGCTCCGACCGCCGTGTCGATCTGCGCAGCCCCGCCGAGCGTCAGGCCCAGCAGACCGCCCGCGTCACTGAACTGGCCGAGGCCTTTGTGGCCCTGCCCCGGGCCCAGCAGTATGCCTTCACCGTCTGGGGCGCCCGCGATACCGACAGCTGGCTGCGGCGAGACGAACGCGACGACGGCCGCGACAGTCCGCTGCTGTTCGACGGCTCGGGCATGGCCACGCCCCTCTATGACGCCGTGGCCGGACCGCTCGGATCAGGCTGACGCCGGCGCCAGCAGCTCGAACCTGCCTTCGAGGCCCGACTCGGCGTCGGGACCGATCCAGACGGTGAACCGCCCCGGCTCGACCGTCCAGGTCAGATCCCGTCCGATGAACACCAGATCGCGCCGCGTCAGGGTGAAGCGTACCCGGGCGCTCTGACCGGGCTCCAGTCGAACGCGCTGGAATCCCTTCAACTGGCGGATCGGCCGGGTCACGCTGGCCGCGCGATCGTGGATATACAGCTGCGCCAGTTCCTCGGCGACGCGGTCGCCCCGGTTGGTGATCGTGGCCGAAACCTCGAGCTCACCATCCCAGTCGAGCCGGCCGTCGCCGACATCCAGCCCGTCATAGACCGGCGCGCCATAGGTCAGGCCGTGGCCGAATGGCCAGGCCGCCGTGTTCAGCGTCTCCCGATAGCGGGCCTTGAACTCCTCGCCGTGCTCCAGCGACAGCGGCGGCCGCCCGGTGACCTTGCGGTCATAGTGGAACGGTGACTGGCCCGTGTGGTGGGGAAAGCTGATCGGCAGGCGGCCCTCAGGCTCATGGGCGCCGAACAGCACATCGGCCAGGGCATGGCCCGTCTCGACCCCCAGAAACCAGCCGACAACCAGACCCGGCGCGGTCCTTGCGGTCTCGTCCAGCACCAGGGCCCGGCCGCATTTCAGCACCAGCACCACCGGCTTGCCGACCGCCCTCCCCACAGCCATCACGTCACGGTGGGGCGCCGGAACACCCACCACCAGGCGCCACCGGCCCTCGACCAACAGCCGCTCGCCCTCGCCGACCACCATCACCACGACATCCGCCGCACGGGCCGCCTCGACCGCTGCCTCGATCCCGCCGTCCAGCGACGCCTCCGCTTCAGATCCCCGCACCACCGTCAGCCGGGACGGATCGTCCATCGCCGCGCGGAAGCCCTCATCGACCGGCACGGCATAGGCCGGGTCGCCGAACAGCACCCACGGCCCGTTCAGATGGTCGCGCCCCTCGGCGAACGGCCCGATCAGGGCAATCCGGTCCGACCGCCTGAGCGGCAGCACCCCGTCCTCATTCTTCAGCACGACGACCGAACGACGCCCGGCCTCGCGCGCGAGAGCCCGGTGCCGGGGCTGATCATTGGCCTCGACCCGTTCCGGCGCCAGCCGCCCGTAGGGATCCTCAAACAGTCCCAGCGCCGCCTTGAGGGTCAGGACACGGCGCACTGCCACATCCACGTCCGCCTCGGCGACTGCGCCCGACCGGACCAGATCGGGGAGATGGTGGGCATAGAGGTTGCTGCTCATGCTCATGTCGACCCCGCCCAGAAAGGCCAGCCGCGCCGCGTCGCGCTCATCCTCGGCCAGGCCGTGGGCGATCAGCTCGAAGTCGCCGGTATAGTCCGAGACGACAAACCCTTCGAAGCCCCATTCGCCGCGCAGCACATCCTTCATCAGCCAAGGATTGGCATGGGCCGGCACGCCTGCGACGTCATTGAAGGCCGCCATGGTCGACAGGGCCCCGGCGTCGAATGCCGCCTGGAACGGCGGGAAGTGAACCTCGCGCAGGGCGCGTTCGGATACATCGACCGTGTTGTAGTCCAGCCCGCCCGCGCCAGCGCCGTAGCCCGCAAGATGTTTGGGCGTGGCCAGCATGGCGCCGACGTCGGACAGGCCGGCCTCGCCCTGGAAGCCCTCGACCCGCGCCACCGCAAGGGTGCAGCCCAGCAGCACATCCTCGCCTGCGCCCTCCACGCCCCGGCCCCAGCGGGCGTCGCGCGAAATGTCGACCATGGGAGCAAAATTCCAGGCCAGCCCCACGGCCGTGGCCTCCTCCGCTGCCGCGCGCGCCGTACGCCTCGCGAGGTCCGCATCGAAGGCGGCCGCCTCGGCCAGCGGCACAGGAAAGATGGTACGAAACCCGTGGATCACATCGGCGGCGAACAGGAGGGGAATGCCCAGCCGCGACTCCTCAACCGCCACCGTCTGCATGCGCCGGTGCCAGTCGGCAGAATCCCCGTTGAACACGGCGCCCAGCCGCCCCTCGCGCACCGCCTGGGCCTGTTCCTCGATCGAGCCCGGGACGGCGGCCGGATTGGCAGCATTGGCCGGCGCGGGCGCGAGCGCCGCCGGCATAATGGTCAGCTGCCCGGCCTTTTCCTCCAGCGTCATGGCGGCGATCAGCGCCTCGATCCGTTCGGCCACCGTCGTCGCGCCTCCCGCCCCGTCAGGCCGGTTCGCCTCACCGGACAGGCGGGCTTCGGACGGTTTGGGCGCAGGGGAAGACATCAGTCAGGGGTCTCGCGTGTAATCGGTTACACCGTCATAGCCGAGACGGTCGCACACTCAAACCGTCCGGGCCAGACGCCTTGGGGAAAAGCCTCGCCCGCACGCGCACCTTCGGTCCGCTTGCAATCATATACTTTGCGTTGTAAAGTGCTTTTTGTATTCACCTGATCCGGAGATCTCCCATGCTGAAATCCCTCGCCTTCGCCACCACCCTCGCCGTCAGCGCGCTCGCCCTGCCCGCGCTGTCCCTGGCCCGGTCCGCCGACGTCGTCGTCACCCTGACCGGCGTCCAGGATCGCGGCGGCCACGCGCTCGCCAGCCTGTCGACCGAGTCCACCTTCATGCGCGGCCAGGGCGAATATTCCGCCCGCGTCGCCGTCGACTCGCCCGGCACCCTGACGCTGACGTTCGAGAATGTCGCTCCGGGCGACTACGCCCTGATGGTCATGCATGACGCCAACGACAACGGCGAGTTCGACATGGCGCCCTCGGGCATGCCGGACGAGGGCTTTGCCTTCTCCAGCGGCGGCGCCCCGCTCATGGGCCCGCCGGCCTTCAGCCTGCTGAAGTTCACCGTCGGCTCCGAGGACGTCACCCTGACCGAGTCGATGACCTATTTCTGAGCCGACCCGGCCCGCTGAAACAGAAAGGCCCGCCCCGGGAAGCCGGAGCGGGCCTTTTCAATGGATCTGATCGAAAATCAGGCTGCGGCGCTGACCGAGCCGGTCCCTTCCTGCGGGTCGCGCAGCACATAGCCGCGGCCCCAGACGGTTTCGATATAGTGTTTGCCGTTCGCCGCCGTCGCCAGCTTCTTGCGCAGCTTGCAGATGAAGACGTCGATGATCTTCAGCTCGGGCTCGTCCATGCCGCCGTACAGGTGGTTCAGGAACATTTCCTTGGTCAGGGTCGTGCCCTTGCGGAGCGAGAGCAGCTCCAGCATCTGATATTCCTTGCCGGTCAGGTGCACGCGGTGACCGTCGACCTCGACCGTCTTGGCGTCCAGGTTCACGGCGATCTCGCCGGTGTGGATGATGGCCTGGGCGTGACCCTTGGAGCGACGCACCACGGCGTGCACGCGGGCGACCAGTTCGTCCTTGTGGAAGGGCTTGGTCATATAGTCGTCGGCGCCGCCGCCGAACGTCTTGACCTTGGTCTCGATCTCGCTGGTTCCCGACAGGATCATCACCGGCGTATTGACCTTGCCGACACGCAGCTGCCGCAGAACCTCAATGCCATTCATGTCGGGCAGGTTGAGGTCCAGCAAGATCAGGTCGTAGTCATAGATCTTGCCCAGATCGATGCCTTCCTCACCCAGATCGGTGGTGTAGACATTGAACCCCTCAGACTTGAGCATAAGCTCAATGCTCTGGGCTGTGGCGTGATCGTCTTCAATCAACAGGACTCGCATGGATGCCCCTCCGGCAAAGCTTGACTCTGATCCTGTCGCTGCACGCACAGGTAACCTTGTTCCGACGTTAACGGTCCAAAACCTTAAGAACAGTTAACGTCACCCCATTGAGGCGAATCGTAGGCTGATTTGCGAATCGCCGTCGAGAGTCCGTGAGTCAAGACGACGATATTTCTT
>CAXICH010000021.1:0-17323 GCA_964022245.1 uncultured Alphaproteobacteria bacterium | reverse complement strand
GAGGCAAACCGTCGAAGCCTTCGAACGGGCCGGCGCACGCGGCGACATTGCCCGCGTCACGGCCGAGACCGCGCGTCAGGCTCTCACCGACAAGGAGATCGCCCTCGCCGTCCTGGATCAGACCTTGTCGGAACAATGGGTGGCGCTGGAACTGGCGTCGGGTGCCTTGATCGGGGAAGCGAAATGATGCGGATCACGGTGGGAGTGGCGGCACTGACACTGGCGCTGGCCGGATGTTCAAAACCGGCGGACACGGCCGCGACGCCCGTCGCGGCCGTGCGCACCGCGGCCGTCGTCACCCGGATGCTGGACGAGACCGTCACGGCCTACGGCCAGGTGGAGTTCGATCCCGCGGCCATCCGGACCCTGACGGCGACCTTCGAGGCCCAGGTGGCCCAGATCCACGTCACTGTCGGTGAGGCCGTGCAGGCCGGTCAGCCGATCGTGACCCTGACCGCCAGCCCGACGACCCGTCTCGATCTCGATCGGCTCGCCCGCGAGGCCAGCGTGACGAGCGCCGAACACGCGCGGCTTCAGCGGCTTCGCGCCGACGGGCTCGCCGCGGACGCCGAAGTCACAGTGGCCGCCGCCGCCGCGGCCACCGCCCGGGAAGCCAGCGCCAACCTGCGCCGCCTGACCGGCGGGGGCCGGATCACGCTCCGCGCGCCGGTCAGCGGCGTCATCAACAGCCTGCCCACCAGCCCCGGCGCGCTCGTCGGTGCCGGCGGGGCGGTGGCCAGTCTCGGCTCAACCCATCTCCTGAACGCCCGTCTCGGCGTCGAGGTCGAGGACGCCCAGAGAATTCGTTCCGGCGCGGCTATCCGCCTGACCGGCCTGCATGACGACGGGGCCGCGGTCCAGGCTCGCGTCGCCTCCGTGGACCGTCGGGTCGAGCCGGCCACACGCCTGGCCGCCGTCATCGTCTCCCTGCCGCCGGGCAGCCCGGTTCTCCCGGGTGAATCACTCAAGGGAGAGATCGTCGTCAGCACCTTGCCCGACGCCATCGTCGCCCCGCGGGCGGCGGTTCTCTATGACGGGGACCAGCCGTATGTGTTCGTCGTCAACCGCAACATCGCCGCGCGTCGGCCCGTCACGATCGGTCTGGAAGAGGCCGATGTGGTGCAACTCACCCGCGGCGTGCGGGCGGGTGATCGCGTCGTCATAGAGGGCGGTCCGGCCCTGTCGGACGGGATGAAGACACGGGAAGGTCCCGTCCCTTCCACGGCTCCGGCGGCGACGCGATGAGCCGCTGGCTGAGCGGCCAGGTCCGCTTCCTCCTTCTCGCCTTTGTGCTGCTGGCGCTATCGGGGTCCGCCTCGGCCTTGCGACTGCCCGTCAGCCTGTTCCCGCACATCGACTTCCCGCGGGTCGTCGTCGCCCTCGACGCTGGTGACCGTCCCGTCGACCAGATGGTCAATCAGGTGACCCGTCCGGTCGAGCAGGCCCTGCGCACCGTGCCGGGCGTCGTCGGCGTTCGCTCCACCAGCAGTCGCGGATCGGCGGAGCTGTCGGTCAATTTCGCCTGGGGCGCCGACATGGTCGCCGCTACCCTGCAGGCGGAATCGGCCGTGAACGCCGTGGTCCCGGACCTCCCGGCCGGCACGCGCTTTGAGGTCCGACGCATGGATCCCACCGTGTTTCCGGTGCTGGGTCTGGCCCTGGTGTCGCCGACTCGCGATCCGATCGCACTGCGCGACTTCGGGCACCTCCAGCTGGCACCCCTGCTGTCCTCCGTGCCCGGCGTGGCCAGCGTCACTGTCCTCGGGGGTCAGGAGAAGGAGTATCAGGTGCTCGCCGATCCGGCCCGGCTCCAGGCGCTCGGCCTGTCGATCGAGGATCTCGCTCGCACCCTGTCGTCCAACAATGTGGTGGTGGCCACGGGTCGGCTGGAAGATCGCTATCGGCTCTATCTGGTTCTGGCTGACAATCGTCTGACAGGCATCGACGACATTCGGCGCACCGTCGTCCAGACCGGAACGCGCGGGGTCGTCGAACTGGACGACATTGCCCAGGTCGTGACCCGTCAGACGCCGCAATGGACCCGGGTGACCTCGCAAGGCCGGGACGCGGTCCTGCTCAATATCCGCCAGACGCCGGATGCCAACAGCGTCGCCCTGGTCAAGGAGGTGCGCAGGCGCATCGCGGAGTTCGCGTCACAGACCCCGCCGGACGTTCAGATCGTCACCTACTACGATCAGTCGCAACTGGTGACCGCCGCCGCCGGAAGCGTGCGGGACGCTATTCTCCTGGGCGCGCTGCTGGCCGGGATCGTGCTCTTCGTCTTCCTGCGCAGTCTGCGATTCATGTTGATCGTCGCCCTGCTGTTGCCCGCGACGCTGGCGGCCACGACCGTCGTGCTCGGCCTGATGGGCATGAGTTTCAACATGATGACCCTGGGCGGGATGGCAGCGGCCGTCGGCCTCGTCGTTGATGATGCGGTCGTCATGCTCGAGCATCTGATGCGACGGCTGCAGGAGCGCCATCGCGGCTCCGACGCCGGCGGCAGCGTCCTCGAGGCGGCCTCGGAGATGATCCGCCCACTGATCGGATCGAGCCTGGCGACGGTCCTTGTTTTCGCTCCCCTCGCCTTCCTCGGCGGCGTCACGGGCGGCTTCTTCAAGGCCCTGGCGATCACCATGTCCGCCGCACTGGCGATCTCGCTCCTGTTCGCCCTGTTCGTCGCCCCGCTTCTGGCCGACCGCTGGGTCCGGGACCGCGATGTGCAGCAGGCGGAAAAGAGTGGAGCGATCCTCGATCGCTTCGGCGGGCGCTACGAGACGCTGATGCGCCGCGTTCTCAAGGCCCCGGGGCGGATCGCCCTGATCGTCGGCATGGTCATGCTGGTCGTCGGCGGCTTCGCCTATACCCGCGTCGGATCCGGCTTCATGCCGAAGATGGATGAGGGCGGGTTCATCCTCGACTACTACGCCGCGCCGGGCACCTCCCTGGCCGAGACCGACAGACTGCTGAGGCAGGTCGAGCTCATTTTGCAGAACACCGCCGATGTCGAAAGCTATTCGCGCCGGACAGGCCTGCAACTCGGCGGCGGCCTGTCCGAAGCGAATGAGGGCGACTTTTTTGTGCGCCTGAAGGCCAAGGGACGACGGCCGATCGAAGCGGTCACCGCGGACGTCCGTCGGCGCATCGAAGCGACCGTCCCCGGTCTGACCATCTCCACCGCCCAGTTGATGGAGGACCTGATCGGCGACCTGACCGCGGTGCCGCAACCCATCGAGGTCAAACTGCTGGGGTCGGACGAGGCCGCCTTGAAGGCCGCCTCCCCCCTGGTCGTCGATGCCATCGGAAAAATTCGCGGGGTGATCGAGGTCGATGGCGGGCTGCGGGTCGCCGGCGACGCCATCGTGATCACAGTCAACCGACCGGCTGCCGCCCTCGAAGGGCTAGACCCGGAAGCGATCACCCGTCAGCTGGACATGCTGACCGGCGGGTCGGTCATCGGCCACATCCAAGAGGGCGACAAGCTGGTCGGCGTTCGTGTGTGGACCGAAGGCTCGCTACGCGACCGCGTGCGCACCCTTGAAGACCTCCCGCTGCGGGCGCCCGACGGCCACGCCCTGCCGCTGAAGCGTATCGCGACCCTGTCGATCGCCCCGGGCCAACCGCAGATCACCCGCGAGAATCTCCAGCCTCTCGTCGCCGTCACCGCGCGTCTCGAAGGCCGCGACCTGGGCTCGGCCATGCGCGAGGTGTCCCGGACCGTGGGGGGGCTCAGCCTGCCGTCCGGCGTCCGCGTCGAGTATGGCGGCCTGTATGCCGAACAGCAGAAATCATTCCGGGATCTCGCCGTCGTCTTCGTCTCGGCTCTGCTGCTTGTCGGCCTGCTGTTCCTCTATCTGTTTCGAAGCTGGGCCGCCGTCGGAAGCATCATCGCCACCCTGGTCCTTGCCGCCTCCAGCGTCTTTCTCGGCCTTTGGGTCACGGGCACGGAGCTGAACATTTCGGCGATGATGGGACTGACCATGGTGATCGGCATCGTCGCCGAGCTGGGCGTCTTCTACCTGGCGGAACTGCCGACCGGCGGACGGCCGCATCCTGACACGCTCATCGCCGCGGGCCGGGCCCGCCTGCGGCCGATCCTGATGTCGGCCCTGATCGCCATACTGGCCCTGGCACCTCTCGCGCTGGGCCTCGGGGAGGGCTCGGCGATGCAGAAGCCCCTGGCTATCGCGATCATCACCGGCCTGCTGGCGGGCGTGCCCCTGATCCTGATCTTCACCCCCACGCTGCTGGCGCGTCTGTCCACTCCCGTTCGGGAACGTCGTCCGTGACCGCTCCCTCCTGGACCGACACCCGGCCGTCACGCCAGAACCTCCCGGTAGAGGCGCAGAGAGCGCCGTCGCCCGGATCGGCGGCTTCGACGCCGCAGTCTCCCGTCGACGGCGCAATGCCGAACCCGCGACCGTTTTCCTTTCTCTGACCCAATGAGCGTTTCAACATGACCGGACAAATTTCGACAGCCGGACTTCAGAAGATCCAGCAGCTGCGCAAGGTAGCCTTGCTCGTCGGCATCCTCGCCGTCCTGGCGCTGGCGGCGGTTTCCCGGTCGTTCGGGGGCGAAGGCCTGTTTTCCGAACTGCTCGAAATGGGCGGGCTTGCGCTGATCGCGGTCTGCATAATCGGGCGGGCCTGGTGCTCGCTCTATATCGGCGGGCGCAAGACCGCCGAGATCGTGGATCGCGGTCCCTATTCCATCTCTCGCAATCCGCTTTATGTCTTCAGCTTCATGGGCGCGTTCGGCATGGGCGCCCTGACCGGCAGCCTGACGATTGCGCTGCTGTTCCTGCTGATCGCGGCGCTCGTCTTCCGCGCAACGGTGAAGCGCGAGGAAGCGTGGCTGAGCGAGGCGTTCGGCGCCGCCTATGCCGCCTACATGGCGCGCACGCCGCGCTTCTGGCCCGATCCCTCCAAATGGCGAGATTCCGAGACCCTGGAGATCCGCCCGGTGTTCTTCCTGCGCACCCTGCGGGACGGCGCCGTGATGGCCTTCGCCTATCCGCTGTTCGAGTCGCTCGAATACTTCCAGGACATCGGATGGCTTCGGGTCGTCCTGTCCCTGCCATGACCGCGCGCCGGCGGAGCCGTCGCGCTGTCGGTCAGGGCTAGACTCCCACTATGAGCGCGCCTCTCAGGACCGGCCTGAAAGCGGTGCCCCGGAGCGTCTGGGCCATCGGCTTCGTGTCCATGTTCATGGATATCTCCTCGGAGATGATTCACGCCCTGCTGCCGGTCTTTCTGGTAACGGGGCTCGGCGCGAGCGTCGCGCTGGTAGGTTTGCTCGAAGGCGTCGCCGAGGCCACGGCCTCGATCACCAAGGTCTTCTCCGGCTGGCTCAGCGACCGGCTTGGCCACCGCAAATGGCTGGCGGTGGCCGGCTATGGCCTGGGCGCGCTGACCAAGCCGGTGTTTCCGATCGCGGTGACCCCGTGGGAGGTGTTCGGGGCCCGGTTCGCGGACCGGATCGGCAAGGGCCTTCGAGGCGCCCCCCGCGATGCCCTGGTCGCTGACATCGCACCACCCCCGATCCGCGGCGCCGCCTTCGGTCTGCGCCAGTCGCTGGACACCATCGGCGCCTTCGCCGGACCGCTTGTCGCGATGGCGTTGATGATGGTGCTCGCGGGGAATATCCGGGCCGTGTTCGCCTGGGCCGTGGTTCCTGCGGTGTTGGCGGTGCTGGTGTTGGTTTTCGCGGTCAGGGAGCCACGCCCCGTCGAAGGGGTTCGCCGTCTTCGCTTGCCGATCCGGTGGGGCGACGTGCTTGCGATGGGCGGCGGCTTCTGGGCCGTGATAGCGCTGGGCGCGGTGTTCACCATGGCGCGGTTCAGCGAGGCGTTTCTGGTATTGCGAGCGCAGGACGTGGGCCTCGCCATCGCTCTCGTACCCGTGGTGATGGTGGTGATGAACCTGGTCTATTCCGCCGTTGCCGCCCCCGCGGGCAGCCTCTCTGACCGAATGGATCGGCGCTGGCTTCTTGTCCTGGGCCTGGCGGTGCTGATCGCCGCCGACGTCGTCCTCGCCCTTGTGGCGACGGTTCCCGGCGTGTTGCTCGGGGTCGCCCTGTGGGGGCTGCATATGGGGCTGACCCAGGGATTGCTGGCGGCCCTGGTCGCCGATACGGCTCCGTCGCACCTTAGGGGTACCGCCTTTGGCCTGTTCAACCTCGCCAGCGGCGCGACCTTGCTGGCCGCCAGCGTCGTCGCCGGCCTGCTCTGGGCCCGGATGGGCCCAGAGGCGACATTCATCGCCGGTGCCGTGTTCGCCCTGCTGGCGACCATCTGGCTTGTGTCCATGACCCTGCGCCATCCAGGCAGGCGGAACGCGACCCCATGAACGGTTTCATCGACGGCGGTCGCATGTCACCTGGCTTGATCCGGACCTCTCCGAACCCTTAACGGAACCCGCCGATCCAGCCCGCCACCTGATCGTGTGAACCCGCCGCCGCGAGTTCAAGTCCGACCTTGCCGAGGATGGCCAGATGCGGACTGGCGGTGTCCGGATGGCTCGACAGCTCCATGCAGATTGACAGCACCGCCTCATGCAGTTCTCCCTTCTGACACAGGGCCAATGCCCTCGCCTTGGCTTCGTCGACATGCGTATTGGCCCCGACCGACAAAGCCTCGCGCGTTGGCACGACGGCTTTCCCGGGCCTGACGAGGTGGCTTGCCCACAACTCCAGGGCTGCGCGCTTTTCCGGCACATAGGTGTGGCGGTCATAGACGCTAGTGACTGCCGCCCCTTCGTTGGGCGTATGTCCGAGCACCAGCCCGACCACGAAGCGGCTGACGCCGTAGCGCCCCGTGAGCGTCGTCGCGCCGGACCGCCTGATGTCATGGGGTGAGCCCACCGCCAGTTTTCTGCGTGTACAGGTCCGCGCGAAAGCGCGGGTTATCGCGTGCGGATCCAGGTGTTGGCCGGGAGATCTCTCGGACGGGAAGAGGTAGGGACTGCCCGGATCAAGCGCCCAGGCCACCTCCAGGATCTCGAGTGCATCGGCCCCGAGGGGTACGACATGCTGGTGTCTGGCCTTGGCCCGCTCGGACGGGATCGTCCAGATTTTCGCGGCGCGGTCGAACTCGGTCTTGAGGGCCCCGGCGACCTCGGTGCGGCGGGTCAGCGTCAGCATCAACAGCTGGATCGCCAGTCCCATGACCGGTTCCAGGCGAGCATGGACTCCGGCCGTCTTTTCACCCGGGGCGCGTGGCACCGATGCCTCCGACGCCGCGTCCCAGAGCGTTCTCAAGGCCGCGTCGTCAAACATGCGTTCACGAGGAGTCAGCGCGAGCGGCCGGGCCAGACCGAGCGCGGGATTGGCCTCGATCCGCTCTTCGAGCACCGCGAAGCCCAGAACCGCGTGAAGAAGGGAGCCGATGGACGCCACGCTGGCGGCCGCCATGCCGGTCTCGGTCACCAGTGTCCGCATGAATATCTTGACGTCCGCGCGCCGGATCTCCGTGAACGGTCGAGCGCCCAGACGTGGCTGGATGTGGTTGCGCCAGGTCTGGCGTTCGTTGTTGAGGGTGACGTCTCGCTTGGGCCGGCGACGCCCCCCGTGAAGCCCCACCGTCGCCGCCTGCCAATAGGCCTCGGCCAGCTCATCAAGGGTTTCGCCTGTTCGCGCCCGTTCGCGAGCCGCGGTCATCTCCGCGACGGGATCGCCTCCGTCGACGACCGATATCCGCAATGCGGCGGCCTTCGATCGGGCCTTGGCGAGCGACAGATCCGGATAGGCCCCGAGGCAGAGACGGCGGCGCGCGCCGTTGGTGGCGACATAGCGGAATTCGAACTGCTTCAGCCCGGTTGGGAAGACACGAACGCCGAGCCCGCGACTGTCGCCGACGGACATCTCATAGACCTTGTCAGCGGGTTTCAGGGCCGCGATCTGGCGGTCCGTGCTAAGTTGAAGGCGGGCCACCACGCGCTCTCCTCGCGCCTGCGCTGCAAATCAAACGCCACCCAGACTAGCATTTTCTGGGGCACCGGTGGGGCAGACGATGCAGAATTTCGCGAAAAAGCAAGAAAAACGCTGAAAAATTAAATCATCATTTTTCTGAGACTTATCGAGTTATGCACAGCCGTGAAATGTCCTGAAATTGCCTTTGAGGCGCTTCACACCGAGGGGGTCACAGGTTCAATCCCTGTCGCATCCACCATTCCCCTCCAGACATATGTCACAGGCCCGAGCGCTCCTGGTCAGCGCCGGTCACGTCCCGCGGAGGGCTGGACAAGCCCAGGGCGCCGCAGGAAGCCGATGAGCCCGGTCCCTACCGGCCCTTTGGTCGAAAGAGACCTCCGCGCCCGGACGCTTCGAGGTCGGGCGGGGTTCGGCGTCATCGAGGCCGAGTCGCCGGGCCACATCGTTGCAAAGGCCTGCGACCTCCTGACCCGCGGCGCACGCGGGCCCGACTTCCTCGACGCCGAGACCCTGCTCCGCCGAGCTCTGATAGACCGGCCGGTAGCGCAGGATCGCGGGGCTGACCGGCATGCCGATCAGTTCGATGGCGCGGATGGCCTTGGTCACACTGGGATGCTCACGCCCGCTTCGTACCAGCGCCGCCTGGTTCAGAACGATGAGCCCGGACCGGCCCAGCTGCCGCACGGCCTGGCAGGAATAGGCGGCTGCGCAGAGGTCGACATAGGTCGGGCGGGTCACGATCACGGCGAGATCCGAGACCGTCGTCGCCAGAACCAGATCGTCCATGCGCCCCCCCGGAACATCGATGATCATGACGTCGAACCCGCGGGACGCGACCGCCGACTTCAGCACCGCCAGCTTCTCGGCGGCGGAGATTTCGCAGACCGGCCCGGGCCCCTCGCGTTGCCTGAAGATGTCAGAGACTGATCGCTGCGGGTCGGCATCCACGACAAGCACCCTGTGGTGCCTCAGGGCAAGGCTGGTTGCGAGCTGGGTCGTGACCGTGGACTTACCCGAGCCGCCCTTGCGGCTGATGACAGCGATCGTCTTCAAGGAAGCGGCTCCTCAGACCGCACCGAGCCGTGCAGCCGCCGACGCGCGCTCGGACAGCGCCCGGGCCGCCTCGCTGAAGGTCGGGTCGAGGAGAAGCTCACGCGTCGCGGCAAGGATCTTCCTGCCCTTGTCGGTCAGGTGCAGGAATTTGGTCCGGCGATCGCAGGGATGGGGCGACCGGACAACCAGCCCGACCATTTCGAGCCGGTCGACCAGACGCGTGATGGCCGGAGGTTGCCGGCGGACAACGCGGGCCAAATCCGACTGGGAGATCCCCCGCCGCCCGGCCTGGGCGATCAGCGTCAGACTGGTCAGCGCCAGTTCGCGATTTTCGGTGACGGGGAGCAGACCATGGAAGGAGGACGACAGGCGCTGGGCCGCAGAGAGTAGCGAGACCAGGACCTCCAGAGCGGGTGCCACGTCCTCTTCGGTAACGAGCTGCGGAGAGCGATGCGGAAGCGCCGGGACACCGGGACTCAGGGTTACCATCAGAAGAAGCCTACTTACTGCAGTCATTGCGAAGCGAAACTCCTCTTCGCACTTCCCCAACATTACGGACGCTTCAGATTCCCCGAAATGAGTAAAAGCCGGTGCGCGTCGCCGACACCGGTCGAGTCACACCGTTGCGCGCTGAAA
This sequence comes from uncultured Alphaproteobacteria bacterium, assembly GCA_964022245.1. Taxonomy (GTDB): domain Bacteria; phylum Pseudomonadota; class Alphaproteobacteria; order Caulobacterales; family Caulobacteraceae; genus Brevundimonas. The sequence goes on along the minus strand of CAXICH010000021.1, from coordinate 7,704 downwards.
GGACGCTAAACGGGCTCTTTACCGGTCGGCGCAGAAACAACCTCGGTATGCATCCGGGTGACAAAGGTCTTCGTCAAATCGATCACCGTCTGCCTCTTCGAGCTGAGGCGCGCATCCGACAGGATTTCGCTTCGTACAATGAACTCGCGGGAGCCGACACGGTCGCACCAGCCTGCGGCAACGAGGGCGTGAACATGTCGACGGACTGTCTCATACGGCATCGCGAGGAAGTCAGCGATGCTCAGGATCGATACGGCGCGACGCATGTCATTTGGAAATATTCCGCCGACGGCATCGTCGCGGATCTTGCGGTGGTGATTGAGGTGACTGACGGAAGCACGGGTCAGGGCGTAGAAGACCAGCGTCCGCGTGATGTCGAAATCAAAGGGCTCGGACAGCATCGGCATCAGCTCGAGACTGAAGTCGAGGGTCTGCCCGAAGGCATAGTTGTCGCGCTCGCGGCTCGCGGCCTCGCCTTCGACAAGGACTACGGGCGTCGATGCGGCGTCAGGTCCAGGCCCCATGTTCGGTCGATGCCCCCGCAGCGGTTTCAGCGACCATGAAAAGCACGATTCTGCTCGCCGGCGCCGTTGTAGCCTGCGTCGTCGTCGCATCCCAGATCGGTGACGCCGCATCATGGGGTGGTGAGGGAGCTGTTCGCACCCTCGTGTCGACCGAAGTCGTCCGCGACATCCTGATCAGTGCGCCGGAGATCGCCACGTCCTTCCCGCCGTTCGGGACGATCCTGCTGGCGACCCTGGGGGCCGCCGTCCTTCTGGCATCCGGGCTGCTCGATGCGGTGGCGGCTGCCGTCGTGTCCCGCCTGCCAGGCCGGTATCTGTCCCCGCTCGTGTTCGCACTGGGCCTGCTGGCGCACCAGCTGTCCGATGCCCTGATCGTCGTCTATCTGCCCTTTTGCGCCCTGATGTTCTCGCGCCACGGTCGCAACCCCGTCGTGGGTCTGATGCTGGGCTTCGCCTCCTTCTCGGGTGCGCTTTATGCCGGTTTCGGCCCGGGGCTGCAGGAGCTTGTACTGCTGTCGATGACCCATGCCGCGGCGACCGCCCTGGACCCGGACGCCGTCTTCAATGCCTTTGCCAACTGGTATTTCTGCATCGCGAGCGCGGTGCTGATGACCGGCGCGGCCTGGTTCGTGACGGATCGGCTGGTGGAACCGCGTTTCCCGGCGTCAACGCCTCCGCGACCGGACATGGGCGTGGTCGAGGACGGAGTCGACACGCGACGCGGTCTTCTGGCCGCAGCGTGGACGACCGGGGCCGCGGTGGTGGTGCTCGTCGGCCTCGTGGCCGTGCCGGGCGTGTCGCCCCTGCTCGATACGACCGCCAGTGGCATGGCGCAGCTGACCCCTGCATTCAAGGCCGGCGCGGCGCTCATCATGCTGTCAACCACCGCGGTAGGCTCGGCCTATGGACTGGCATCAGGCCGTTGGCGTGGCGCCCAGCAGGTGTCGGACAGTTTCAACTCCGGCCTGGCGGCCCTGACCCCGTTCCTGTTGATGGCGGTCGGGATCGCCTTTCTTATCCGCCTGCTTCAGATGTCCGGCGTCGACACCCTGGCCATTCGGCACCTGACGTCGGAAGTCGCCACCTCAAACCTGTCGCCGGGCGTTCTGCTGAGCGGTCTGGCCGCCGCGTCCGCGGGACTGGATTTCATCGTGTTCTCGGCATCCGCCAAATGGTCCGTGATGGCGCCGCTGGTCGTGCCGGCCTTCCAGACTGTCGGCATTGCGCCCGAACTCACCACGGCCGCCTTCCGGGCAGGCGATGCCGTGGTCAACATTCTCAATCCCCTGCAGCCCGCGGCCGTGCTGACCCGCCTGCTGATCGCCCGTCACGACACCCAAATCGATCTGGGGCGATTCCTCGGAGGCATGGGCCTCTACTCGGCCGCGCTGGCCGCAATCGCGCTGACGTCCATCATCGTGTGGTCGGCGCTGGGCTGGCCGACCGGACCGAGCTGACCGCGGCCCTCGAGGCAACCGGAAACCGGGGCGCTCTGCCCCCGGACTCGAAGTGCGCCCGCCGGCCAGGAAATGCACCCCGGTCGACGACGGTACGCATATGCAAATGTTACAGTGAATCAACTGTTTTGCGGCGAAACCAAGCTACACCGTGCTTTAGAAGCCCGACGCGATGATCGCCCTCCAATGTGAGGTCGTGACATGCTCTTCAGACTGCGCCAACAGGATTACCAGCCGGGACACCCCCTCGCGCCCGCACCGGCTGCGCCGCGAGCTGCTCCGGCCTCGTCGCCTCGGCCATCCCTCTGTGACCTGTCGCCCGACGAGTGGGCCGCCCTGGCGAGGATTCGGGCCAACCGCGGCACCATGTCGCCCGACACCGGCCCACTGGTGGACAGCGCGCGGGGGCCCGGCGGAAGGGAGAGGCAGCCGCGATGACCCGGACTTTCGCGCGACTGGCCACAGACCGAGGCGGCGCCTCAGCCGTTGAGTTCGCCCTGATAGCACCAGTCCTGCTTCTGATGATGTGCGGTACCTGCGTCTACGCTGTCTGGTTCCTGCTGGCGGTCAGCGTGCAGTCCCTCGCCGTCGAAAGCGCGCGGGCGTCCCTTGCCGGGCTTGACGACAGCGAACGCCGCACCCTCGCCGAGGCCTTTATCCAGAAGCGCGCGGCCCAGATCGGCCTGCCCCCCTCCCATGTCACGCAAACCGTCGAGATCGACCGCGACGGTACCCGGGTGACGGTCCGGTTCGATGCCTCGGATCACCCGGCCATGGCCCTCAAGCATCTCGTCCCCGCTCCGCCGGACATCATCGAGCGGACGGCTGTTGTGGCCGGGACGCGGTGAACGCCCGGGACCTGGCCGTCGACGAGCGCGGCGGCGTCGCGGTCATGGCGGCGCTCGCGGCAGGCCTAATGTGTGTGATGGCCGTTGCGATCGAGGTCGGATCCGTTGCTTTCGAAGGGCGTCGTCTGCAGGGCGCAGCCGACCTCGCCGCCCTCTCGGCCGCGGCCGATCTGGCACGTGCCGACGACTCTGCACGGGCGGCCGTCGCCGCAAACAGTCCGGAGGTGTCTTCGATCCTGACGGAGCCCGGCGTGTTCGTCGCCGATCCCGGCGTCGCTCCCGGGGCCCGCTTCCAGGCCGGGGGGGCCGCGCCCAACGCGGTCCGGGTGACCCTGACGAAAGAAGTGCCGCTTTATTTTGGCGCCTTGCTGATGGGCCGCCCCTCCCTGTCGATGACGCGCAGTGCCAGTGCACTGACAACGACCCGGCCCAGAGCCGCGTTCTCGCTCGGCTCTCGCCTGGCCAGCCTTGATGGCGGGGTCGCCAACGCCTTGCTGGGCGGGCTGACCGGCAGCACGGTGTCGCTGTCCGTGGCGGACTACGAGGCCCTTGCCCAGAGCGATGTCAATCTCCTGCAATGGTGGGGCGCGCTGGCGTCGGAGCGCGGCGTCAATCCAGACGATCACGATGCCGTGCTGCAGGGTCGTATCGACGCCGGACGTCTGACCACCGTGACCTCGACCCTGGTCGACGCCTCGGCCCGCCCCGCGCTGGCGAGCCTTGCGCGTGCCCTGAATGGACGGCGCCTGCAGCTTTCGGACATGATCGCCATCGAGCCCGGCGGCGAGCGGCTGATGTCTGCCGGGCTCACCGCGAAGGTTTCCGCGCTCGATATGGTGATGGCCATGGCGACCCTGTCGCAGGGCGATCAGCAGACACGGCTGAAGCTGGCATCGGGCGCCGGCCTGGCGAGTCTGGAGGTCGATCTGGCGATCGGATCCCCGCCCCGTCACTCTGCGTGGCTGACCGTCACTCGCGACGGCTCTCCCGTCATCCGTACGCGGCAGGCCCGCCTCTGGATTCGCGCCGTGACGTCCGACAAGTTGGCCGGACTGGCCCGGGTGAACCTGCCGATCCTGGTCGACCTCGCACCTGCCGAGGCCCGTCTGAAGGACATCGACTGCGCGTCCGGTGTGGTCCGGATCGAGGCGCGGCCGGGCCTCGCACGTGCCTCCATCGGCGATATCGACGCCTCACGCCTCGGCGACTTCGGGCAGGACCTGTCCGCCCGACGGGCAGTGCTTGTCGACGTCCCGGGGATTGCCTCCATCACGGGATATTCCAACGTCGCGGTCACCCAGTCCGGCTGGCGGACCCTCGCGTTCACCGAGGCCGATATTGATGCGCGCACGGTCCGGTCCGCTTCGACGACAACGATCGCCGAGTCGGCCATTTCCAGCGCCCTGGGTCAGCTGGAAACGGAGGTCAGGGTGTCCGGGCTCCGTCTCGGGCTCGGCGGACTCGAGGGACAGCTGGCCCAGCTTCTTGCCCCGCTCGGGCGCTCACTTGATGGCGTGATCAATTCGGTCCTGACGATGCTGGGCGTTCGGGTGGGGGTAGCCGACGTCCGCGTGAACGGAATGGAATGCACACGGGGCGGCCCCCAGCTGATCGGCTGACCCACGTCCCGGACTGGTCGGCCCCGCCGTCGCACAGGGGCTTGCAGCAGTCCGGTCGGGGTCCCCTGTTGCCGCAGGGCGGAGGGCCTGGACGCAAGCGCTTGCGGTTTCGGTGACACCGCGCTTGATCGGGGCCTGTAACCGGTTACGTTGATCCCAACGAGAAACGAAGGGCAGGAAGCGCGATGGCAGGCGTCCGTCTCAATGGCGTGCGGAAAGACTTTGGCGCCGTGCAGGTGCTGAAGGGGATCGACCTCGACATCGCCGACGGAGAGTTCGTCGTGTTTGTCGGGCCGTCGGGCTGTGGCAAGTCGACCCTGCTGCGCACCATCGCTGGGCTGGAAGAGGTCAGCGCGGGCGAAGTGACGATCGGCGACCGGGTGGTCAATGACCTGTCGCCCTCTGACCGGGGCATCGCCATGGTGTTCCAGTCCTATGCGCTTTATCCGCACATGACGGTGCGCGACAACATGGCCTTTGGCCTGAAGCTGGCCAAGCACGACAAGGCCGAGATCGAGCGCCGCGTCGATGCGGCGGCCGCCATCCTGAACATCACCGACTATCTGGACCGCAAGCCCAAGGCCCTGTCGGGCGGCCAGCGCCAGCGGGTGGCCATCGGCCGGGCCATTGTGCGCGAGCCCGAGGTGTTCCTGTTCGACGAGCCGCTGTCGAACCTGGACGCGGCCCTGCGCGTACGCATGCGCTATGAGTTCGCGGCCCTGCACCAGCGGCTGAAAACCACCATGGTCTATGTCACCCACGACCAGATCGAGGCCATGACCCTGGCCGACCGGATCGTGGTGCTGAACGGCGGGGTGATCGAACAGGTCGGCGCGCCGATGGACCTGTATGAGCACCCCTGCAACCGCTTTGTCGCGGAGTTCATCGGCAGTCCGAAGATGAATATGATCCCGGTGACCCTGGTCGAGGCCGCGCCCAAGGGCGCGGTACTGAAGACCGCCGGCGGCGATACGCTGCGGGCCGCCGTGAAGGCCGGGGGAGCGAAGCCGGGCGACACCCTGACGCTGGGCATACGGCCCGAGCACCTGTCGCTGGACGGACCGGGCGAGTTGATCCATGGCCGGGCTGATTTCGTCGAGACGCTGGGCAATGCGACCTATGCCTATATCGACATCGGCGAGGGCCACGACAGTATGACCGCCCAACTGGCCGGATCGGTCCGGCCCGCATCGGGTGATCGGCTGGAGCTGAGACTGCCCGCCGAGCACGCCTATCTGTTCGACGCCGACGGCAAGGCATTCCAGCGGCTGTAAGGCTGTGGCAGGCTGAGGGTGGTCCGCGGTGGGGCCGGTCCGGAGTACGGCCATGAAACGTTTGATCCCGTTGATCCCGACTCTGCTGCTGGCGGTCGCGCCTGCGCCGCTGCTGGCCCAGACGCCGACACCGGCGGCGGTTGCGACCGAGGTCACCGAATGGCCGCTGACGAAGATCGTCGCGCTGGGCACGGACCTCTATCGCCATGACCAGGCGGCGTGGGTGGCGACCGACGTCTTTCTGGCGTTTCTCGGGGACGAGCGCCCGTCGGACATCGTCGGCTGGATCGTGACGGGTACGGGCACCGATCTGACGGTGCGCTTCCTGCGGCGGGCCGGAGAGGACGACCTGCGCCCCGGCTGGGATATCCGGGTCGTGGATGGCGTGGCGGGTCCGGTTGTGCCGGGTGCGGATGACGCGGTACTGGGCGCAGCCGACAAGGCGCAGTTCCGGGCACGCCAGACCGCGATTGCCGCTCTCGGCCGCCCGCCCTGCTCCCGCAATATGAATACGGTCGTGCTGGCCGACCCGGACAGCGAGGACTGGCTGGTGTGGCTGCTGACGCCGGTGCCGGATGCCCGAAGCGTGCCCGTAGGCGGGCATATTCGCCATCGGGTCAGTGCCGATGGACTTACGCTTCTGTCCCGCGAGCCGCTGAGCCGCTCGTGTCTGACACTGGAGCAGTCCGACACGCCCGAGGGATCGACAACCGCAGGCCTGTTCGCCACGCACATCGTGTCGGATACGCCGGTCGAGACCCACGTCTTCCTGTCGCTGCAATCCGGCCTGCCCCTGTACGTCGGGACGGGCGACGGCGTCTGGCGGGTCGATGGCGCGACCATCGAGCCGGTCGAGGTCCAGCCCTAGCGCAGCTCCACCCGGCGGGTACCGGGAGGCAGGATCAGCTCGCCACCCGACCAGTCGACGGGGCGGCCGTCGATGCGGGCGGAGCCAACCCGGCTGCCCTCGGGCCAGGACAGGACAAAACCGCCGGGGGGCGTGGCCGCGGTGTCGAGCTCGAGCACATAGCCCCTGCCCTCCTGACGCAGGTGCCAGCTGACGGGGCCGTAGGGGGTGCGCAGATTGCGGATGCCGACCCCCTCCTCCGTGGCGATCCAGTCCAGCGGGATGCCGGCGGCCAGCACCAGGGCGTGGTCGCGGTCGCGTTCATGGACGAACAGGTCCAGCGCCGAGCGAATGTAGTCGGAGCTGATCCAGGCGTGGGGCATGTCGCCGATGAAGCGCGGTTCGCGCTTGTCGCGGCCGACCACCTCGGCCCAGCCGTTCCAGGCCTGCGGGCGCAGATCACCGAAGAAGTAGTCGAGGGCGGCGATGGCCCGGTCGCGCTGGCCGAGACGGACAAAGGCCCCGACGGAGCGAAGTTCATAGGGGGTGTAGTCGGGCCAGTCGGGACGGGCGTCCCACCCTTCGGCCATCAGGGCGGTCCAGTCGCCGGTGCGGCGCGCCTCGAAATTAAGCCAGTAAAGATCAAAGGTCCGGCGCAGGAGATCCTGCGGCAGGACATCGATCAGGCCGCCGGGTGACAGGCCGATGGTGGTCGAGGTGGCGTCGAAATCACCCCGGTCGGCCGCGCCGGCGATCCAGTCAATGTCGTGGAAGGCGGCGGTGGCGACGATGGCGGCGGAGATATCGGCGCTGAACTGGTCGCGACCGGCGGCGAAGCGGGCCTCGGCCGCGTCTTCGCCCAGCACATCGGCGATAAAGACGGCGTCGCGATAACCGACCAGACCCCAGAAGTCGTCCCAGTAAGAGTAGGCGATCTTGTCGGAATAGCCCTCGTGGCTGATGGTCGGCGGCAGAAGGCCGTAGAGGTGGCGGGTGTCCGCGGTCTGGAATTCGGCCGTGCGGGTCTCGGCGCGGAGATCGTCCATATAGTCGATGGCGCCCTCGACCTGGGGCCAGACATCGCGCAGCAGGGCGCGGTCGCCGGTGTAGCGATAGACCTCGGCGGCGAGGAAGA
>CAXICH010000020.1:0-17342 GCA_964022245.1 uncultured Alphaproteobacteria bacterium | reverse complement strand
CGCCGCCTCAGTCCTTGAGGACGAAGGTAATCTTGAGATTGACCCGGTATTCCGTGATCTGGCCGCCGTCGACCACGACCTTCTGTTCCTGGACCCATGCGCCGCGCACCTGGTCGAGCGTCTCGTCGGCGCGGGCGATGCCCTTCTTGATGGCGTCCTCGAAGCTGACGGTCGAGGATGAGGTGATTTCGGTGACGCGGGCGACGGACATGAGAGACTCCTGTTTCGGTGTCTCCGTTCAACGGTGTCGACAGGCGGGAGTTGCGTGACGGGTCCGTCCCATGAAAACGCCCGCCGTCCGTGAGAGGAGGCGGGCGCTGTCAGAGCGTCAGGGACGACGGGTTCAGGCGAGGGCGGCGCGCACCTTGTCCGCCACGGCCTTGAAGCCGGCTTCGTCGGCGGCCATCGCGGCCAGAACCTTGCGGTCCATTTCGATGCCGGCCTTCGACAGGCCGTGCATGAACTGCGAATAGGTGAAGCCTTCCAGACGGGCGGCGGCGTTGATGCGCTGGATCCACAGGGCGCGGAAGTTGCGCTTCTTGGTGCGACGGTCGCGATAGGCGTACTGACCGGCGCGGTCGACGGCGGCCTTGGCGGTCCGGATGGTGTTCTTGCGACGGCCGTAGAAACCCTTGGCCTGTTTCAGAACCTTCTTGTGCTTGGCGTGCGAGACGACGCCTCTTTTGACGCGAGCCATGTTTATATTCCCTTCGGGAAGTCCCTTGCGTTCGCCGCGCGGCGGCTCACTGGTTCAGGGACTTTCGTGTTTCAAATTCAGTGCGATGCAGTCAGTCGGTGACGCTACGCCTAGGCGTAGGGCATGTAGGACTTGATCTTGCGGGTGTCGGCATCGGACATCACCTGCGTGCCGCGGTTCTGCCGGATGTATTTCGAGTTGTGGCTGATCAAGCGGTGACGCTTGCCTGCCACGCCGGCCTTGACCTTGCCGCTCGCCGTGAATTTGAAGCGCTTCTTGGCGCCTGACTTCGTCTTCAGTTTCGGCATTTTCCATTCCTTTTTCGGCGACCGGTCCCCGGACCGAGAGTCCGAAGGGTGGAAGCGCTGGGTTCTGGAACCGCCCAGGCATGCCTGTTCGCCCGGCGGTTCGGTACGCGAAGGCGCGCGTCATACGGCAAGGCCCCGGCAAAGGCAAGGGCGCGAGCCCTCAGTCCGGGGGGTTGTGCTCCAGCAGGAATTCCACGGTTTCCTCCAGCATGCGACGACGCGTGGGGCCAAAGGACAGCCAGTGGTCCTCTCCATCCAGCACAACGAGACGAGAGTCCTTGCCGGCCGCGCGCAGGGCGCGGTGCATGATCTCGCTCTGGTTCAGGGGGACGACCGTGTCGTCACGGCCATGGATCAGGAGGATCGGCCCCTCGACCGCTGCGGCGCGGCGGGCGGGAGACAGTTCTACCAGCACCGAGTCGCGGCGACTGTCGGCGCCCATGAATCGCGTCCAGTAGCGGATTACCGGATTGTTGCTGGTTCCGCCGCCCAGACGCCCTTCGGCCTCGAGCATTTCAGGCAAGTCCGCGACGCCGGCGACCGACACGGCACAGCGGTAGACGTCGGGCTGGGTGGTCATGCCCTGAAGGGCCGCGTAGCCCCCGTAACTGGCCCCGACGATACAGACGCGGGCCGGATCGACCATGCCCTGCTCCACCAGATGGGCCACGCCGTCGGACAGATCGGTCTGCATCTTGCGGCCCCACTCGCCATAGCCCGCCTGGAGGTGGGCTTCACCGAAGCCATCCGAGCCCCGGAACTGGGGCTGGAACACCGCATAGCCACGCGAGGCCATGGCCTGGGCCCACCAGTCAAATTGCAGATAGTCGCGCGACGCCGGCCCGCCGTGGGGCATGACTACCAGGGGCAGATTGGTTGTATCGCGCCCGGGCGGCAGGGTCAGATAGCCCATCAGCGCCATGCCGTCGGCCGCCTCATAGTTGATCACAAAGATCGGCCCCACCGCGTCCGGGCCAATCCCGGGGTAGGGGCGTCCCACGACCGAGACGGAGCGCGCCGCGCCGTCATAGAGGAAATAGGTGCCCGCATCCGACACCCCCTCGCTGCGAACAACGATGGTCTGGAAGTCGTCGCTGAAGGAATGGAGCTGCAGCCGGCGTCCCGGCAGACCCTGGGTCATGACCTTCCAGCCCTCTTCCAGCCGGGGCTCGAAGAAGGTGTACTCGGCATCGTCGCCGTAGGTCGTCATGGCGACCAGCCGCCCCCGGCGGTCATAGAAGGGGCCGGACGGGTCCTCGTCGACGCTGGTGCGCTTGACCTCTTCCCCCGTGCCGAGATTGATCTCGCTGAGGTAGGCCTGACCGTCTTCAAGGGTCGAGATCATGACGTGGTCACGATCGTGGCCAAAGCCCCAGACCGCCGGCCCGTCCAGCTGGCTGACAACTTCATAGAGGCTGCGCCAGCCCCCCGACCCATCCGGCGCCGTCAGGCGGAATCGGGTCGCATCGTCTGACTCGGCGATACGCGCAGCGATGCTGCCGTCAGGCCGGATCAGATAGCCGCGGGTGTCGCGCTGCCCCGTCGCCACCCGGCGACCCCGGCCGTTGTCCAGATCCACGCGATAGATGTCCCGGGTCACATGGCCGTCTTCGATCGTATAGGCCTGGACATGGATGACCGGTTCGCGACCGGCATCGACCCGGGTGACGCCATAGACCGCATTGATCACGCCGCCGCGATCCGTCGACCGGAGCGCCTGGGCCACATTCCTCGTCCTGACATTGACGATGTCGAGCTGGGGTACGTGGCTGCCGCCGGTCAGCCGGTGCTCGAGCACCAGTGACCAGATCCCCACATGGTCCGGAGACAGCCAGCGCAGGCCATTGAACCGACGGTCGCTAACATCAATGGTGGTCAGGATTTCGCCGGCCGTCGTCTGGACAACGACCACCGACTGATCGCCCTCGCGCCGGACATAGGCAAGGCGGGAGCCATCATCGGATACCGTGACATTGCCCACTGCGGGCAGGGAGGCCCAGGCATCCAGCGGCACATCCTGTGGCCGGACCTGGGCATGGGCCGTCGCCACGAACAGGGCAGACAACCACACCGCAGCCGCGATCCACGCTATGCGAAATCCTTGCATGTACGCCCCCCCGAAGCCCGTATTGTGGGACAGCTATATCCGGAGGTGACCCGGCCCGACAATGCCGACGCCTCTGGCGCGAGCGTGCATCGCCGCCAAACGGTCAGTCCGGCGGGTTGTGCTCCAGCAGGAAGCGGAGCGTTTCGGTCAGCATTCTCAATCGGGTGCCCGACCGTGACAGCCAGTGATCCTCGCCATCGAGCTCGACAAGTTCGACCGGCTTCCCCGCACGGCGCAGCGCCTCGGCCATCAGTCGGCTTTGATCGACCGGCACCACGGTATCGTCGCGACCATGGATCAGCAGCATCGGCGCGTCAGCCTGCGCCGCCAGTCGAGCGGGCGAGCGCTCGTCCAGCGACCGGTCCCCGAGCCGTTCGGCACCCATGAAGCGGTTCCAGTAGCGTACGGTTTCATTCTCTCGTTCCCCCCGCACGCGGGCTTCCCGCTCGACCATACGGCGAAGATCAGAAACTCCGCTGACCGAGACGGCGCAGCGATAGACGCCGGGGTCCAGGGTCGGCCCGGCCATGGCTGCATATCCCCCATAGCTGGCCCCGACGATGCAGACCCGGTCCGGATCGATCACCCCCTCGACCGCCAGCCAACGGACCCCGTCCGACAGGTCGGTCTGCATCTTGCGACCCCACTCGCCATAGCCGGCCTCGAGGAAGGCGTCGCCATAGCCGGTAGAGCCCCTGAAGTTCGGTTGCAGGACGGCGAAGCCGCGCGATGCGATGGCCTGGGCCCACCAGTCGAATCCCAGCACGTCGCGCGACGCGGGCCCGCCATGCGCCAGCACCACGAGGGGCAGCCCCCTCGGGTTGTCGATGCCCGGCGGTATCGTCAGATAGCCGTGAATCTCCAGACCATCGGCCGCGGCATAGGTGACCGGGCGGATGGGCGCGACCTGGTCGGCGGCGATATCCTGATAGGCGGCGCCGATCGGGCTCATGGTCTTCGTTGTCAGGTCCAGCAGATAATAGGTGCCCGAGTCGCCTGTGCCGCTGGTGAACAGGATGGCGCGCTGAAAATCTTCACTCCAGCTGACCAGCACCGGTGCAGCCTCCGGCAAGGCGGCCCGGCCCCGGTCCCAGAGGGCCTGGGCATCCGGATCGACAAAGGCGTAGGACTGGCGATCGTCGTCGCGCCGGCCGGCCCCGATCAACCGACCGGTCGCCGGATGAAACCACAACGACTGGGGAAGAAAGCCCAGACGGACGGGCCGCCACTCTCCCGTTTCGAGGTCCACTTCGAAGAACCGGGCATCCCCGTCTTCGGTGGAGGCCAGATCCGGCCCGTCCGCCGCCACGACCACGCTGTCGCCATCGACGCCCAGACCGAGCAGGGACGGCAGGTCGATCGGTGCGATCGTCTGCCACGCCTCGCGGAAGGCCCCCCCGTCATTGCGGACCAGCAGGGTCCATTCGCCTGTGCGACTTTGATATTCGCTACGGGCCACGGTCCGGTTCGCTATCGGGTCGAAGACGAAATCGTCGGTTTCCGGAAACATGGTATCGGTGACCCGGGCCCGGCCCGTATCCGGATCAACCCGGTAGAGATCGACGCGCTGCGGCCGCTCGCTTGAAAACGCCCGGACCAGCAGGTCGGGCCTGCCGTCGCCCGGGACAACCGTCACATGGCTGAGCAGGGCCGGGAACATGCCCCGCGTCCTCGTCAGCAGGGGGACGACGCTTCCGTCCGACAGATTGTAGACCTGTCCGGCCGCGAACTCGGCGTCCTCGATGCCGAGATTCAGGGCCGAGCGGGTCTCGGTCGTGATGATCAGAACGCGGTCCTCGCCCAGCCAGCGCAGGTCCCGAACCTTGGCCGCGCCGACGGCGACATTGGCCACAGGCGCAAAGGTGGTGAGGTCCATAAGGATCAGCCGTCGCTGCTCGCCCGCCACGCTGATGGAGGCGAGACGTTCACCGGACGGCGACAGCTGCAGCAGTTCCAGCGATGGCAGGGCGCCATAGGCCGCAAGGGGCGGTGGCGCAGCAACCTCGGCCTCTGACACCGTCTGTGCAGCGGCGAGACCGGGCAAGGCCAGGGCCATTACCACCGCCAGAAGCAAGCCCCGAAGGCGGCCAGACCACTGAACCGTCATGCCGCCCCCCGTCGTCTCGCTTATCGGGGCGCGAGGATCATGATCATCTGCCGGCCTTCCATGCGCGGGGCATATTCGACCTTGGCGACTTCCTCGAAATCGGCCTGGACCTTGTTGAGCAGCTTCATGCCCAGCTCGGGGTGCGCCATTTCGCGACCGCGGAAGCGCAGGGTCACCTTGACCTTGTCGCCCTCCTCGAAGAAGCGATGCATGGCCTTGGCCTTCACGTCATAGTCGTGGGTGTCGATGTTCGGCCGGAGCTTGATTTCCTTCAGCTCAACGACCTTCTGCTTCTTGCGCGCCGCGGCCTTCTTCTTCTGCTCCTCGAAGCGGAATTTGCCGTAGTCGAGGATCTTGCAGACGGGCGTCTCGGCGTTCGAGACAATCTGGACAAGGTCCATGCCGGCTTCTTCGGCGGCTTCCAGCGCGGACGCCAGAGGCATCACGCCCTGCTTTTCACCGTTCTGGTCGATCAGGAGCACGCGCGCGGCGCGGATATCCTGATTCATGGGCGGCCCATCCTTGACGGGCGGAGTTTGCATCGGACGGCGAATGGGCGTCGTTTCCTTATGTGGTCGGAAGAAGGGTAGCGGATGTCAGACAGAAACGCGCGGCGACCCGCCCCGTTTCCTGACTGCGCAATATGGCCTTACGCGGCCCAATCTTCAAGGCGTGGGCCCCGGACGCCCATCGGGCCAGGCCTCATACAGGTCAACCACGGCAGAAAAGACACGATCCACCGTCAGATCCTCTATCGGCGCGAACTGTCCGCGCGTCTCGTTGGATGCGACCGTGGCCGTCCGTGGCCCCCAGGGCCCGTACAGCCACCACTGGGTCGGACCGAACAGGCCGAGCGTCGGCCGGCCGAGCGCGGCGGCCACATGCATGAGGCCGGAGTCATTGCCGACAAACAGGGCCGCCCGGTCAATCACAGCCGCCGAGCACAGGATGTCGCCCTTGCCGACACAGTCGATGCCGCGATCAGCGGCCGCCTCGAGCGCCGGAGTGGCGGGGGGGCGGTCTCCGGGCCCCCCGACCGGCATGAAGCGCCAGCCGTCAAAGCGGGGATCGGTCTTCAACCGCTCGACCAACTGACCCCAGCGGTCGGCAGGCCAGGATTTGCCCGGCTGGTGGGCGATCGGTGCCAGGGCGATGATCGGACCGGGGCCGGAGCCGGCGTCCAGCTGGGAATCGATGACGGCGGCAGCCTCGCGGCGCGCCGTGTCATCGAGGAAGATTTCGGGATCGAGCGGCGCCTCGGCCCCCATCATGCGGGAAACCATCTCGACCTTGCTTTCGCCCGTCTCCCGTTTGCGGGTGTAGACAACGCGACGGCGCGTCGGGACCAGCCAGGCCAGGGCCGATCCGCGGATGTCGATCACGAGATCCCAGCGCGTGCCCCGCACCTGACGCCACAGGTCGAACCAGTGTCCGGACATCGGCTTCTTGTCGAGGATGATGATCCGCTCGACCCCGGGCGCGGCGCGGAAGAAGGGGGCCGGGGGGCGACCGCAGGCCACGGTGATTGCGGCGCCCGGCAACTGACGCCCGATCTCGCGGATCACGCCCGAGGAAATCACGCAGTCGCCGATGCGGTTTGAGGTGACGAACAGGACCTTGGGGGCGCGTGTCATGCGATTCCGTCTTCGCTTCCGGGGTCAGGTCTGGCTATCAGGGTCTGCGACCCATGGCGAGAGGAGCCGCACATGACCGAAGCCGCACCCGATCATCTGATCCGCCCCGACGGCGAACGTCTGGCCCTGAAGCAGGTCGCCGGCGAGGGGCCCGTCGTCCTCTGGGTCGGAGGGTTCCGCTCGGACATGGAGGGCACCAAGGCGCTGGCGCTGGAGGCCTCCGCCCGCGAGCGGGGATGGGCGTTCGTCCGCTACGACCATTTTGCGCATGGCCAGTCGACGGGGGAGTGGCGCAAGGCCACGGTGGGCCGCTGGTGCGAGGATGCCTGTGCACTGGTCGATCATCTGGTCCAGAAGACCGGGACACAGGTGGTGCCTGTCGGATCCTCGATGGGGGGCTGGGTGGCCCTGAACCTGACGCTGGCGCGCGCAAAGGCGATCAGGGGGCTGGTCCTGATCAATCCGGCGCAGGACTTTACCGAACGGCTGATGTGGCCCGATCTGGGCCCCGTCCGGCAGGCCGAAATTCTGGAGACGGGCGAGACCCTGATGCCGGACGAGGGACTGGGGCCCTATGTGCTGACCCGGGCGATGTTCGAGGAAGCCCGATCGCGCCTGCTGCCGGAAGGGCCACTGCCGGTCCGGTGCCCGGTGCATATCCTGCAGGGACGCCGGGACACTTCGGTTCCATGGCGGCACCAGCTAGCTCTGGTCGCGCAACTGGAGTCGGCCGATGTGCGGCTGGACCTGATCGCCGGGGGCGACCACCGGCTGTCGGGGCCGGCCGATCTGGCGCGCATGGTTGCGGCCGTCGAGGCCGTACGCTCAGCTTGAAGGTTCGCGCCTGTTGAAACCGTCCGGGGTCAGGCGCCGACGCGGCGCAGGCCCCCGGCCGTGGTCGGCCGCTGTTCGCCGCCGGACAGGATCACCCGATCAATACGGGTCTTTTCGGCGCGGAAGGCTGCCAGATCCGCGCCCCCGAGGATCGTGCCCTCCTGGGTCTTGACCCCGGCCGGATTGATCCGTCGGCCATTCTGCCAGATCTCGTAGTGAAGGTGCGGGCCGGTCGAGGCCCCGGTCGAGCCGACATAGGCAACGACCTGACCCTGGCGGACCCGGACACCGGCCCGGATGCCCGAGCCATAGCGCGACAGGTGGCCATAGCCGGTCTCAAGGCCATTGGCGTGACGGATACGCAGCCAGTTGCCATAGCCACCCCAGCGGCGCGCCTCGACCACCACACCGTCGGCGGGTGCGAGGACCGGCGTGCCGGTGCCGGCGGCAAAGTCAATGCCCTGGTGCATGCGGCGATACCCCGAGATCGGGTGACGGCGATAACCATAGGATGAGCTGACCCGGGCCCGGTCCAGCGGCGTCCGCATGAAGGCTGACCGCATATTCTTGCCCGACGCGTCGAAATACTGCGCCTCGGCCGAGTCGGCCGGTTTGAAGCGATAGAAGACCTGACCCTTGAGCTCGGCGTAAAGCAGCTCGCCGGCTTCAACGACACGACCGCTCTCGGTCACCGTCTGGCTGAAGACCAGCACGAACTCATCAGACGCACGGATATCGCGATCCAGGTCGAATTTGTGCGAGAACAGCTGGGTCGCCTTGCGGATCACCTGGCCGTTGGCGCCGGCCTGACGCGCCGTGGCGTAGATCGAACCCTTGACGGTGCTGCGGACCACGACCGTCTCGTGGGTGACCTTTTCTTCAATGGCGCGCAGACGAAGGGCGCCGTCGAAGGTGCGCGACACGGTCAACTGGCTGGCCGGGCCCGTGCGCATGGTCAAACCGATCAGACGGGCCCCGCCCCGGCCGCCGCGCGGCTGGGCGATGGCGGTCTCGAACCGCAGGCCCGCGCGCAACTCGTTGACATCGTAGGCGTCGGCGATGGTCTGGGTGACGGCGCGGGCTTCCTCGTCCGGAATACCGGTGCGGCGCACGGCCTGTTCGAAGGTTTCACCCTTGCGGATCTGGACCGGAATGGCCTCCGGCGTGCCCATGCCGACGGGCGTTCCGGCGGCAGCGATCGCCTGGGCCTCAAGCTGGGTAATGGACTCGGCGCTGACGGCAACCGGAACCTCGGCCCTTACCGGGTGGTAGACCCGGCCCGCCAGCATGGCGACCACGAGGGCCGCGCAGGCGGTAAAGATGTGCGGCGCAAGGCGCATCGGTTGGCGGCGCGGATCAAATTGAGCCATCGGTTCCCGACATATCGACGACGCCCGTATGGCGCCACGCGTGATACCAGCAAGTTCCGCGCCGAAGACGCCCCTCCGGCACCGGAGGTCCGCCTATAGCCCGTCAGACCCCCAATGTGAAGCGCAAGGGTTACGAAGTCTTAATGGCCAAGCCTGTTTTTCCAGGGTCACGGCAGACATAGCGAGAACAAAGTCGTCTGCTTCGAGTTATGCCGGATGAAGACGGCCAATCCTGCCCTGAATTGCGCGAGATTGTCGAAAACATCTGACCGTTCCACCAGTGTTCCCGGGGCAACTATACAGTGCTCATGAAGCAACAACGCGGTGCATGGTCCTGGACGGCCGAGCCGAACCGGGACCGGATCGTCCAGCAGGCGCGTCCCGTTCAGGGACAGGCTATGACCGTCTCGTGAGCACACTTTCTCCCGAGCCTGAACCGACAGACAGCCCTGCGCCGGCGCGGAAGCGACCCGGGCGGGCATGGCCGCACGTGCTGACCGGCGTCCTCGTCGGCCTGCTGATCCTGCTGGCGGCCCTCTATCTGAACCGGCGGATGGTGGCGCGTGAGGTTCTGGTCGGCTGGCTGGATCGACAGGGGATCGCCGCCGAGGTCGAGGTCGAGCGAATTGAGCTGGACGGCTTTGTCGGGCGGATCCGGATCGGTGATCCGGGGGACCCGGACTTTCTGGCCGAGCGGGTCGAGGTCGATTACAGCCTGACTGCCCCTTGGTCGGAGGCGGGGTTCGGCGCCCGGCCCAGCCGCATCCGGCTGGTGGGGCCCTCGCTGCGCGCGACCTGGCAAGACGGGCGCTTCAGTTTCGGTAGCCTCGACCCCCT
Source organism: uncultured Alphaproteobacteria bacterium (assembly GCA_964022245.1). Classification (GTDB taxonomy): domain Bacteria; phylum Pseudomonadota; class Alphaproteobacteria; order Caulobacterales; family Caulobacteraceae; genus Brevundimonas. The sequence goes on along the minus strand of CAXICH010000020.1, from coordinate 7,448 downwards.
GATCGAGCGATTCACGGGACGGCCGGTGCAGCCCGAGGCCTCCTCCCCGCTGATCCTTGTGGAACAGGGCGAACTGCGCCTGACCACGGCCTACGGTCCCGTGCGGGTGCTGGCGGATGCCCGGATTGAGGACAGCCGTCTGGTCCGGCTGACGGCGCGCATGCCGGGTTCGGCGCTGGCGCTGGATGACCAGTCCGTTCGGGGGCTGAACGCCGATCTGGACCTGACGACCCGGGGCGACCGGACCACCCTTCGCCTGACCGCTGCGGCCGACCGCATTGCCAGCGCGGACAGCACCGCAGGCGATCTGACGCTCAGCGTTGAAGCCGTCCTGCCCTATCCGGAGGGAACCCCGTTGCGGCTGGACGGGCCGGGGCAGGTCGAGCTGTCGCTGGATGCCGCGACCTACTCTGCCGGCGATACGGAGGCGCAGACCCTTTCGATCAATATGTCCGGCGAAGGAGAGCTGGCCGGTATCCTGACGCGCCCCCGGTTTGAGGGGCGCAGCCGGGGAACGGCCACAGTCGGGCGGTTCACGACGGCCGGCGTGTCCGTGGCCGAGGTCCGGGCTGGCCTCGGGGACTCGGCGACGACCATCGATCTGTCCGGCGAGGCCGCGCGCTGGAGCCTCGTCGGCCCGGCCCGGATTTGGGCTGCTGCCGTGGACAGCGAAGCCTTTGGCGGACGGGACCTGGACCTGACGACGGCCCGTCTGGTCGCCGGCGGAAGTGATGGCCGGTTCGAGGTCACGGGTCCCTGGCAGGTCCGTGCGGGGCAGATGTCGTCCGGCGAGCTGCAGCTGGCTGGTGTGTCAGGCGGAATCGATCTGGATCTGGTGTCAGACGGGGCGCTCACCCTGGCCGGACGGCTGGCCGCTGATCGGGGCCGCTGGCCCTTGCTCGGCGAGGCCGCCCCAGATGATGTGCCGGAACTGGCCGCGATGAAGGCGGCGCTGGGCGATTTCCGGCTGGAGGCACCGGGCTTTGTCTATCGGTCCGGGGTCGGCGGCGGGCGGCTGGACCTGACCCGCCCCGTCGCCATCCGTCCGCGCAATGGGGGTCAGCTGACGATCCGCGAAGGCGATGCGCCCGTCCTGGTGCTGCGGGACGGCGAGGCGGCCGGGGGCCAGTTTCGCCTGACCTCCAGGCGGGGCAGCGGCCTGCCCGAGGCCGAGGTTGCCGTGCCGCGCTGGACCCTGATACCGGGCGGATTTGTGGCCGATTTCGACGGCCTTGCGGCGCTGGACTTTGGCCTCGGTCGCGGCCTGACGGTGGCCGGCGACGGGCGTCTGCAGAGCCGGAGCGGTGTGGTGACCGTCACCACCGCCAACTGTCTGGCCGTCGCCGCCGAGCGGCTGGAGCTGGGCGAGAATGACGTCACGGATGTCGCCACGAGCCTTTGCCCGACCGGCAGCGCCCCTCTGGTGCGCATCGCCGACGGCGGCTGGCGGGTGGACGGTCGACTGGCCGACGGCGCGGGGCGGGCCCCCTTCCTCGCACTCGGGGTCGGGGATCTGACCGGCGGCCTTGAGGTCATCGGCCGCCCGCAGGGCCTGTCGCTGGACCTGACGGTCAGCGAGGCGCGGATCGAGGATGCCACCCGCCCCATCCGCTTCCATCCGCTGCAGGGGCGCGGCGTGGCCCGGATGCGCGGCGAGTCCTGGACGGGCGACTTCACCCTGACCCGAAACGGCAGTGAGGTGGCGCAACTGGACCTGGCACACGACGGTCTGACGGGGAACGGCGGCGTCGACATCTCGACCGGAGACCTGACCTTTGCCGAGGGAGGGCTTCAACCCTCCACCCTGACCCCGCTGGCCGCGGATGTGGTGGGAGAACCCGTCAGCGGCACGGCCCGCTTTGACGGGCGGATTGACTGGACGGCGGAGGACGGAACCAGCACCGGACGACTGGCGCTTCGGGACCTGACCTTCTCCAGTCCCGCCGGACAGGTGATGGGACTGGAAGGCACGGTCGACTTCACCAGCCTCGCCCCCCTGACCACCGCGCCCGATCAATCGTTGACCGCCCGGTCTCTGGAGATCGCGGGGGGCGTATCGGACCTCGGCGTCACCTTCACGCTCGACAAGGCGGCCCTGTCGGTATCCGGCGCCGAGCTGGCGGTCGGCGCCGGGCGGGTGATGGTGGAGCCCTTCAACATCCCGCTGGACCCGGCCGTCGCCTGGGGCGGGACGGTTCTGCTGGACCGGGTGCAACTGGGCGATCTGGTAGCGGGCGCCGGCTTTGGCGACAAGGTGCAGCTGGACGCCGTGGTCTCGGGCCGCATCCCCTTCGTTCGCAATCCGGATGGCCAGATCCGGATCTCCGGCGGCGCGCTCGAGGCCGTCCAGCCGGGGCGGCTGTCGATCCAGCGCGAGGTGTTGTCCGGACTGGAAGCCGGTGGCGGCGGCGAGGAGATACCGCCCGGCGTGGTCGAGGACCTGGCCTATCAGGCCATGGAGTATATGGCCTTTGATACGTTGACGGCCCGCGTCGACAGTCTGGAGGGCGGGCGGCTGGGCGTCCTGTTCCGCATCATGGGCCGGCACGACCCGCCCGAGCGTCAGGAGCTGAGGCTCGGCTGGCTGGATGTGATCCGGCGCGATTTCCTCGGCCAGCCGCTGGAGTTGCCGTCGGACACCGGCATCCGGCTGACGCTCGACACCACCTTTAATCTCGATCAGATCGTCTCCGACATCCTGGCGCTTAATCGCGCCCGGCGTGGGGAGGCCGACCCTGAGCCAACGAGCGGGCCGTAACCTGAATCCGATCCGTGCGTTCAGACCCTGTTCACCCCCGTTGGCGCTGTATGGCCCGACACTGATGGAGACTTCCGGACATGAGGCCCTTTCTGCCCTACCGCAAAGCCCCCGCCCTGCTGGTCGCCGCGACCGTGCTGGCGCTGGGCGCCTGCACGCCGACCATCCGCCTGGAAGTCGCCCCGATCGAGATCTACGCCAAGCTCGATGCCGACGTCCGGGTCCGCCTTGATCGGGAGCTGCAAGAGCTGCTGATCGAGAACCCCAACCTGTTCTGATGAACCGAGCCCTGAAGGGTATGACCATGACTTTCCGCAAACTCTTCGTCATCGCCGCCGCCGTCGCCGCCCTCGGCGTGGCCGCCACCGGTGCGTTCGCCCAGTCGGCAGAGCAGAAGGCGATGGTGGACCGCGCCAAGGCCGAGGGCATCGTCGGCGAGCAGGCCGACGGCTATCTGGGCTTCCGGGTCGCCTCGACCGACGCCAGCCTCAACGAGGCGGTTGAGGTGATCAATGCGGGCCGCCGCCAGGCTTACGCCCGCAGCGCCGCCCAGGCGGGCACGACCACCGCCGTCGCCGGGGCCGTGATGTTCGAGAACCAGCTGCTGCCGCGCATCACCTCGGGCCAGTGGTACCGCACGAACGATGGACGCTGGGTCCAGCGTTAGAGAACGTCCGGCCCTAGACCCGGATATCCAGATAACTGCCGGGGCGCAGGGGGCGATCCGCCGCCTGCGCTTCGCTGCGTGAGGTCTCTGTCGCAGGGGCCGCAGCCGGCCGGCTCGCGACCGGCTGCACCGCCTCGACCTGCGCCAGCGCCTGCCGGAAGAAGGCCGCCTGCGCCTGGCGTACGTCCGTCGCCGGTCCGGACTGCGGCACCGCGGCAGGGTTGAAGGGCATGAAGGGGCGGATGTCGCTCATGCCTGACAGGTTAACGAACGGGGTTCAAAATTCGTTAACGGCGCGGTTTTGGCGGGCCTGATCAGGGACGCTCGGCCGGGGCGTTGAGGGCGTCGACCAGACGGCGGACGTCGGCCGCATCGGTCAGGGGGCCGGTGTGCTTGGCCACCACCCGGCCATAGGCATCGACCGCATAGGTTTCCGGCACCCCCGCTATCCCGAGGTCGAGTCCGGCCTGACCCTCGGCATCGACCAGCACCATGGAAAACGGGTCGCCCAGTTCGTCCAGAAAGACTCGGGTGGCCTTCGGATCGTCCTTGTAGGCGATGCCGACGATGGCGATGCCCTGACCCTTTAGTTCCATCAGCGCCGGGTGTTCGAGCCGGCACGGCGCGCACCAGGAGGCGAACATATTGACCAGCATGGGCCGACCCACGCCGGCCGTCCTGATGTCCACCTGCCCCGGCCCGGCCACGTCGCCGGTCAGCATGGGCAGGACGGTCTCGGGTACCGGCTGGCCGACGAGAGCATCGGGCTTGTAGGCGGGATCGCGGTTCAGCGCCCAGCCTGCGAACAGGACGGCAAGACCGACCAGCACGACCAGCGGCAGAAAAGCCAGCCAACGCTTCATCGATCGTCGCCCTCCAGACGCTCAAGTTCGCGCTTCCAGCGGCGAGCCTCGCTAAGGCAACGGCCGACCACCGCCACGAGTACGCCGACCGTTACGGCCCATGCGGGCCAGACGAAGGCGGCATAGGCGCCCATATCCAGATCAACCATGCGTGCCCTCCCGCGCCCGACGTGACTTCAGGGCCAGCACCCGACGTCGGGCCACCTCGGTCCGGATGGCGGTCAGCCAGACCGCGAGGAACAGGGCCAGATAGGCGGCCATCATCGTCAACAACGGCCACAGATAGGCCGGGTCCAGACTGGTCCCGCCGGCGCGCAACAAGGAGGCCGGCTGATGCAGGGTGTTCCACCAGTCGACCGAGAATTTGACGATCGGCAGGTTGATCAGGCCAACCAGCCCCAGCACCGACGCCGCACGGGCGCCCCGGCCCTCGTCGTCAAAGGCGCCGCGCAGGACGGCATAGGCGATGTAGAGCAGGAACAGCACCAGCATGGAGGTCAGCCGCGCATCCCAGACCCACCAGGTGCCCCACATGGGCTGGCCCCACAGCGCCCCGGTGATCAGGGCCAGACCCGTATAGGCCGCGCCGGGCAGCACCGCCGCCCGGGCCGCCGCATCGGCGAGCGAATGACGAAAGATCAGATAGAACAGGCAGCTGAGGCCCAACGAGCCATAGACCGCCAGCCCCAGACTGGCCGCCGGCACATGGATGAAGAGTATGCGGACGGTGTCGCCCTGCAGGGCGTCCTCAGGCACGCGGAAGGCCCAGACCGCGCCCACGGCCAGCAGCACCGCCGCGATGACCCACAGGGGGCCGACCAGCGGGCGGGTGACGCGCATGAACCTGTCGGGATTAGCCAGACCAAACATGGGCGCCGATTACCCCTCAGACCCGGAGGCGGCAAGCGGCCCGCATGTCGCGGCTTGCCCTGTCATGTGCGGCTGCCCCGGAGACCGGCGGCCCCGGCCAGCACGCCGATCACCGTCGCCACGAGGGCACAGGCGACCAGCAGGGCCAACGCAGGGGCAGGCGAGCGACCATCCGCCTGGGCCACCAGTGCCCCGGCGCCGAAGATCACGGGCGGCAGGAACAGCGGCAGGACGATCACCGCGATCAGCAGTCCGCCCTTGCGCGCGCCGATGGCCAGCGCCGCCCCCAGCGCCCCGGTCGCGGAGAAGGCCAGGGCCCCGACCGCCGCCGTCAGGGCCAGCAGGGGAAGTTGCGCGGGGGCCAGACCGAGGCTGATCCCCACGGGCAGGGTCATGGCGGCGAGCGGCAAGCCGAGGGTCAGCCAGTGGGCCAGCGCCTTCACTGCGACCACTCCCTCATCCGGCAGGGGGCCAAGCGCCAGCAGGTCGAGGGTGCCGTCCTCGAAGTCGCGTTCGAACAGCCGTTCCAGCGTCAACAAACTGGCCAGGGAAAGCGCCAACCAGACCAGTCCCGGCGCCAAATTGGCCAGTTGGTCCAGCCCCGGGCCAGCGCCCAGCGGCACGATCACCGCGAGGCTCAGCAGAAAGCCGCAGGCCAGCAGCGGGCCGCCGCCGCCATTCCACGACAGGGCCATCTCGCGGCGGAGCAGAAGCCGGACGGCGCTCATGCGGCTTCCCCCACGGCATAGCTTCGGGCGGGGATCGGCAGGGGGTCGTGGACCGCTGCCAGAACAATACCGCCCCCGTCCAGATGCGCCTGCATCAGCCGGCCGACCTCGACCCGCCAGCGGGCATCAAGCGGCGACAGCGGTTCATCCAGCAGCCAGACCGGACGCGGGGCCGCCAGCAGCCGGGCCAGCGCCAGCCGACGCCTCTGCCCCGCCGAGAGCCGGCGCACTTCCAGATCCATGAGACCTTCAAGGCCCAGCGCCCGCTCCGCCTCCGGAATGGCCGCGGGATCGCCGCCGCACCAGTCGACCTGAAAGGCCAGTTCGTCACGCGCCGTCCGCCCGGAGCGAAACCCGTCCTGATGGCCGATCAAATGCAGATGTCGGGCGCGCGCGACCTCGGAGTCGAGACTCTGGCCGTCGACCTCGAACCGGATCTGCCCGGCTTCGGGAGTCAGCAGTCCCGCAATCGCCCGCAGCAGACTGCTCTTGCCGGCGCCGTTGGCGCCGGTCAGGGCCACGGCTTCGCCCGGCCGCACGGTCAGGTCCAGTCCCCCGAACAGCCTGCGTTCGCCGCGCCGCACCGCCACATCATCCAGAGCGAGTGCAATCACAGGTCCACCGCCGGTTTGCGAACCGCTCTCAATGTCCATGACGCCGACAGGGATACATGGACGCGCACGCAGCCGCGCACTATATCCGCCAGAGCCGCAGCAGGCTTTCGCCGCGCGCGCCGGGGACCTGTGTGCCCCTGCGTCTGTCGCGCGATCGCGCAACCGGATGTCCGGGCGGCCTTTGCCAGAGGAAGCTCTCCATGCCGTCAATCGACACTCACGCCACCCGCCGGGATCTCGCCGTCGGGCGTAAGAAGTATGCCTATTACAGCCTTGCCGCCGCAGAGGAAGCCGGTCTGACCGGGATTTCCCGCCTGCCGCGCTCGATGAAGGTGCTGCTGGAGAACCTGCTGCGCAACGAGGACGGCGTCTCTGTCACCGCCGAGGACCTGAAGGCCGTCGCCGCCTGGGTCGAGAACAAGGGTTCGGTGGAGCACGAGATCGCCTTCCGTCCGGCGCGCGTGCTGATGCAGGACTTCACCGGCGTTCCGGCCGTGGTCGATCTGGCCGCCATGCGCGACGCCATGACGGCGCTGGAGGCCGATCCTTCGCGCATCAATCCGCTGAACCCGGTCGATCTGGTCATCGACCACTCGGTCATGGTCGACCACTACGGCACGCCCGAAGCCTTCGAGGCCAACGTCGCCCGGGAATATGAGCGCAACATCGAACGCTACAAATTCCTGCGCTGGGGCTCGTCGGCCTTCAACAATTTCCGCGTTGTGCCCCCGGGGACCGGCATCTGCCACCAGGTGAACCTCGAACATCTGGCCCAGACCGTCTGGACCGCCGAGGACGGCAAGAAGACCGTCGCCTATCCCGACACGGTCGTCGGGACCGATTCCCACACCACCATGATCAACGGCCTGTCGGTTCTGGGCTGGGGCGTCGGTGGCATCGAGGCCGAGGCCGCCATGCTGGGCCAGCCGATCCCGATGCTGATCCCCG
>CAXICH010000019.1:0-17378 GCA_964022245.1 uncultured Alphaproteobacteria bacterium | reverse complement strand
GCGGTCTCGGGCCGCCCCGGCTATGAGGCGACCGAGGGCACCGTCACCTGGCGCGGCGAGGACCTGCTGGCCCTCGACCCGGCCGAGCGGGCGGCCAAGGGCGTCTTCCTGTCGTTCCAGTATCCGATCGAAATCCCCGGTGTGCCCGCCCTGACCTTTGTGCGGACGGCGCTGAATGCCCAGAAGCGCGCCCGCGGCGAGGCCGAAGTTTCGGCGCCGGAATTCCTGAAGCAGGTCAAGGCTGCGTCGAAGGCCCTGAAGATGGACTTCGACATGCTGAAGCGGCCGCTCAACGTCGGCTTCTCGGGCGGCGAGAAGAAGCGGATGGAGATCCTGCAGATGGCCCTGCTGGAGCCGTCGCTGCTGATCCTCGACGAGACGGACTCCGGCCTCGACATCGACGCCCTGCGGATCGTCGCCGATGGCGTGAACGCCCTGCGCGGGCCCGAGCGGTCCATGCTGGTCATCACCCACTATCAGCGCCTGCTGGATTACATCAAACCGGACAAGGTCCATGTGCTGGCCGCCGGCAAGATCGTCGCCTCGGGCGGCCCGGAGCTGGCCCACCAGCTCGAGGCCGAGGGCTATGACCGCTATGTCGGCGAGGCGGCGTGACCCGAACCGCTGCCTTCACCCTGACCGACCCTGCCACCTTCCCGTCGCGGCGGGTCGAGGCGTGGAAATATTCGGACGTGCGGAAATATCTGCGCGAGGCCCCCCCGCCATCGCCGTCGGCGGCCGTCCCGATGGCAGGGGGCGGGCCATTCGAGGCCCTGGGCGGCGAGGCCATGGCCTTCGTCAACGGCCGGGCGATCGGGGTGAACACCCTGATGGCCTGCGGGGCCCAGACGGTTCGGTTGCGGTTGATCACCAAGGCCGAGGGCACGGGACACGCGACCACGGCACGCATCTCGGCCCGGGCCGGCGCCAAGCTGCTGATCCTCGAAACTCATGAGGGCGAGGGCTCGGCCTATGTGGCGCATAACCGGCTGGAGCTGGATGTGGCGCACGACGCCGAGGTAACCCGGATCGTGCTGGTCGATGAGCCGGAAGACGCGATCTCGATCTCGCAGGCAAAGGTGCGGGTCGAGCCCGGTGGCCGCTATCGCCAGACCACGGTGACCAACGGCGCGAAACTGCAGCGTCTCGAGACCGAGGTCACCCACCTCGGGCGGGGCGCCGATGTGCGGATGGATGGCCTCTACGCCCTGACCGGCGATCGCCACGCGGACCTGACCAGTGTGGTCACCCACGCCGGACCCGACGGCCAGACCTCGCAGCTGGTCAAGGGCGTGGTGCGCGATACGGCGCGCGGCGTCTTTCAGGGCAAGATCGTCGTCGAGCGCGGGGCCGACGGCACCGATGCCCGCATGGGGCACCACGCCCTGATCCTGTCCGAACGCGGCGAGGTCGATGCCAAGCCTGAGCTGATCATCTATGCCGACGACGTCCAGTGCGCCCACGGCAACACGGTCGGTAATCTGGACGAGAGTGCCCTGTTCTACATGCAGCAACGCGGCCTTCCGGCGGATGAGGCCCGCGCCCTGCTGACCCGCGCCTTTCTGTTCGAGGTCGTCGACCGCATCGAGCACGAGGGCGCGCGAGAGGAGGTCCGGTCATGGCTGACGGCACGCGCGTGACACGGCCCGCCGGGGACTTCGACGTCCACGCCATCCGGGCCCAGTTCCCCATCCTGTCGCGGCAGGTGAACGGCAAGCCGCTGGTCTATCTGGACTCGGCCGCCTCGGCGCAAAAGCCGCGCGCGGTGATCGACGCTTTGACGGCGGCGATGGAGGGCAGCTACGCTAATGTCCACCGTGGCCTGCACACCCTCGCCAATGAGACAACCGAGGCCTTCGAGGCCGCGCGAGAAACCGTCGCCCGTTATCTGAACGCCCCCTCCGCTGACCAGATTGTCTGGACCCGGGGCGGCACCGAGGCGATCAATCTGGTCGCCGCCGGCATTGGCCAATCCATCCAGCCGGGCGACGAGATCCTCGTCAGCCAGATGGAGCACCACTCCAACATCGTGCCCTGGTATATGCTGCGGGAACGTTATGGGGCGGTGCTGAAATGGATCCCGGTCAGGGACGACGGCACTCTCGACATGGACGCCTATGGCGAGTTGCTGGGTCCGAATACCCGGATCGTCGCCGTCACTCACATGTCCAATGTGCTGGGTACCCTCAACCCGGTGGCCGAGATCAGCCGTCTGGCCCATGAGGCGGGCGCGCGCGTGCTGATCGACGGGTGTCAGGGTGCGGTTCACGGGTTGCCGGACGTGCAGGCCCTGGGCTGTGACTGGTATGTCCTGACCGGCCATAAACTGTTCGGCCCGACCGCCATCGGCGCCCTGTACGGCACGGTCGAGGCGCTCGGGTCCCTGCCGCCGTATCAGGGTGGGGGCGAGATGATCCAGTCGGTCAGCGAGGACCGCGTCACCTATGCGCAGCCTCCCCAGCGGTTCGAGGCCGGAACCCCGCCGATTCTCGAGGCCATCGGTCTCGGCGCCGCGCTCGACTGGTACTCCACCTTCGACCGCGCGGCGGTGCAGGCCCATGAGGCTGCCCTGCTGGACCGGGTGCGCGAGCGCCTGTCGGGTTTCGACTGGTTGACCGAGATCGGCACGGCGCCCGGCAAGGGCGCCATCTTCACCTTCACGGTCGACGGGGCCCACGCCCACGACATCGCCCAGATCATGGACCGCTACGGCGTGGCGGTGCGCGCCGGTCTGCACTGCGCCGAGCCGCTGGCCACCCGGTTTGGCCTGACCTCAAGCACGCGCGCCAGTTTCGCCCTATATAATACGGTGGAGGACGCCGACGCCTTCGCCGATGCACTCATCAAGGCCAGGGAATTCTTCGTTTAGTCATGGACGACTCCATCACCAAAAGCCCCGATTTCGCCGAGAGCTGGGACGCCCCTCAAAAAAGCGCCCTCAGCCAGGCCGAGCTCGACCGCCTGACCGACGATCTTGTCACGGCGCTCAAGACCGTCTTCGACCCGGAAATCCCGGTCGACATCTATGAGCTGGGCCTGATCTACAAGGTCGACGTCTCGGACGACAAGGACGTGCTGGTTGAGATGACCCTGACCGCGCCCGGCTGTCCCGTCGCCGGCGAAATGCCCGGTTGGGTCGAGAATGCCGTCATGACCGTCGAGGGCATCCGCTCGGCCAAGGCCAATCTGGTGTTCGACCCGCCCTGGGACCCCTCCAAGATGAGCGACGAGGCCAAACTCGCGCTCAATATGTTCTAGGCTCATGACTGATCTGACCACCACCCGTCCCGCCCGCCGTCCCCGCCCGCAGGCTGTCCGCCTGACCGAGGCTGCGGCTGCTCGCATCCGGCAACTCACCGAAGCCGCCTCCGGCCCGTGCGCCGGCCTGCGCATCGGCGTCAAGAATGGCGGCTGCGCGGGTCAGGAGTATACGGTTGAGTACGCCGAACGCATCGAACCGCTGGACGAGGTGGTCGAAGACAAGGGGGCGAAGGTCCTGATCGACCCCAAGGCCATCCTGTTCCTGATCGGCAGCGAGATCGACTTTCAGGTCACCGACCTGGCCTCGAAATTCGTGTTCAAGAACCCGAACCAGACCGACGCCTGCGGCTGCGGTGAGAGCGTGACGATTACGCCCGTGTCTCAGGACGCCTGAGCGGCGGCGGCCTTTCGGACCTCATCCGGGGTGGGCACCTGGACGGCGGGCGTGACCGGCTGACCCGTCGCTTCGGCGATGAGCTCTGCCGTCCGGTCCTCGATCGCCGCTTCCAGCCGGGCCATGAACTCCTCCTTGCCCAGCCCGGTCGGCAGGGGCTCGAGGAACTCGATGGTGGCCGTGCCGGGTCGTTTCAGGAACTGCTCTTGCGGCCAGAACAGGCCGAGGTTGGTCGCCACTGGCACCACCGGCATGTCGAAGTCGCGGTACATGTGCCAGACGCCGGCGCGATAGCGGAATTTCTCGCCGACCTTTGCCAGATTGCCCTCCGGATAGATCAGGATCCGCCGGCCCTCGGCATGGGCGTCGGCCGCCCGCCGCTTCAGCGCCGCCCGGGCTTCGTGGCCGCCGCAGTTGTTGACCACAATGGCCCCCAGCTTGCGCAGCACCGTGCTCATCAGCGGGAATTTCTCGAGGTGGTCCCCGGTGACAAAGGCCAGGTCGCCGAACTGGTCATAGACCGTGTAGCCGTCGCCCCAGCTCTGGTGTTTGGCCGCGACGATGAAGCCACCCCCGGGCAGTCGCCGGCGCCCGCGCACCTCGGTCCGGATTCCGGCCAGCAGCCGCATGGCCTGAACCATGCGCCGCACATAGCGCCGGATGATCCAGCCGGTGGCCGTGCGCCCCGGCAGCACAGCGGCAAGCACGGCGGCGAGGCAATAGGCAATGGACAGGGTCCAGTAGGCCGCCGCAAACGCGAGGCTGCGCGGGCGGCTGAACGGAGCGAGCCGTCCGTCGCCGGAGAGGTCAGGCGGCCTGTTCAAGCTGGTCCGCGTCGGTCACCCGGTTGCGTCCGCCGCGCTTCGAGGCATACAGGGCCGCATCGGCGCGCTCCAGCAGGCAGGCGGCGGTTTCACCCGGTCGAAGGTGAGCGAACCCGGCGGAAATGGTGACTGCACCCAGCTCGTCATTCGTGGACCGGCGACGCAGCGCCCGCGACGAGATTTCCTTGAGCACGGCGTTCAAGGCCTTCTCCACGGTCGCCGCGCTCTCGTCGGGGAAAATCATGCCGAATTCCTCTCCGCCATAGCGGGCGGCGAGGCGTGGCGATTTGGCCGTACGGCCCAGCACGCTGGCCACGTAGCGCAGCACCTGATCGCCGGTCTGGTGGCCCCAGGTGTCGTTGAAACGTTTGAAATGGTCGATGTCGATGACCGCCAGCGTCAGGCCCTTGCCGTTCGCATGCGCAGCGTCGACCGACCCCTCAAGGTGTTCATCGAAGGCCTTGCGGTTGGCCAGGTTGGTCAGGGCGTCGGTCATCGCGTCGCGCCGCACCTGTTCCAGATGCTCGCGCAACTTGGCTACCTCGCGGGTCGAGGTCTCAAGCTGTTTTTCAAGGGTGCTGTTCTGGGTCCGCGCCTTGTGGGTCGCATCGGCCAGCGTGCTGACCAGGGACTTGAGGCTCTCGGCGTTCTCGACGCCGTCCATCTGCCCGGAGGCGTCGGCCAGGGTGACCCCGTATTCCACCTGCGACTTGTGGGCATTGGCGATGGTGCTGGCGACCGAGGACAGTTCCTTGTCCAGCAGGCGGCCTGCATCGCGGATTTCCTCGCTCAGGCGGCCGCGCGGCAGATATTCCGAGGCCAGCATCTCGGAGGTCGACTCCGAGAACGGTTCCTTGGTGGCCAGGATGCGCCGGATCTCGCGCCCCAGCGCGCCCTCGGGATCCCCGACATAGTGCAGCCACAGCTCGAAATTGACGGGGGTCGGCCAGACGCCGGCCGCTTCCATGTCGTCCAGCACGCGTCGGGCGAGGCCATAGGCTTCCGGCCCCCGCACAGTGGTGTCGACCTTCTCCGTCATGCGTCATGTCCCCCCGGGCACCTCGATCCGTTCTGGATCGACGCTCAAAACCCTAACCGCCGAAGCGTAACAGCGGGTTAAGCGGGGTCGAAGAACCGGGATTCGTGAGGACGGGCAAGCCCGGTGTCAGATCGGGCGCCGCAGAAAGGCCGGCACGCCGTCATTGCCGAAGGCCGAACTGTCGGACGCCTTGATCGGAGCGGCATCCTTGCGCGAACCGGTGTCGCTGGTCGGCGCGGCATCCTTTCGGCTCTCGGGTGCGGTGTCGGCCTTGCGACCCCGCCCGCCGCGTGAGCGGGTGCGCTTGCGCGGTTCGGCTTCGGGGGCATCGGGTTTCGGCGCCTCGGCCGGCTGGTCCGGAGACGCAGCCTCGGCGGGGGTCACGTCGGGCACGGCGACATCATCCTGCGGCTTGCGGCGTGAGCGCGTCCGGCGGGCCGGGGCCTCGCCAGAGGTCTCTTCGGCCGCCGCAGGGCCGGGCTGGCGACGGGAGCGCGCGGGCTTCTCACCTGCACCGCCGTCATCGCCGGCTTTGGCGGGGGCTGCCTTGGCAGGGCGGACCTTGCCGCCCGATGACAGGTCCAGCGTCAGCTCTTCCGGCGTCATCTTGATCAGCTTCAGGACCTTGTCGAGCGACCGGTCATCCGACGGCGTCACGATCATGAAGGTCTGGCCGGTCTTGCCGGCGCGCCCCGTGCGACCGATGCGGTGCACATAGTCGTCGGCGTTGTGCGCGACGTCGTAGTTGAACACATGGCTGACGTCGGGAATGTCGAGACCGCGTGCGGCCACGTCCGAGGCTACCAGGATCTTCAGCTCGCCCGAGCGGAAGTCCGCCAGGGTCTTGGTCCGCAGGCTCTGGTCCAGGTCGCCGTGGATCGGCGCGGCATCGAATCCGTGCTGCTTCAGCGATTTGGCGACGACGTTCACTTCCGACTTGCGATTGCAGAAGCCGCTGCCGTTCTTCACGTCGTCCCGACCCACCAGAGCCCGCAGCGCCTCGCGCTTCAGCTTGGGATCGGAGCCCGGGATGCGCACCAGATACTGGGTGATGGTCTCGGCCGTCATGGCGGGGCGCGAAGCCTCGATCCGGGTCGGGTCCTTCAGGAACTGGGTCGTCAGCCGGGTGATCTCGGGCGGCATGGTGGCCGAGAAGAACAGGGTCTGGCGCCGCGGCGGCGTCAGCTTGAAGATCTTTTCGATGTCCGGGATGAAGCCCATGTCCAGCATGCGGTCGGCTTCGTCGACGACCATGATCTCGACGCCGTTCAGCATCATCTTGCCGCGATCAAACAGGTCCAGCAGGCGACCGGGCGTCGCGATCAGCACATCCACGCCCTTGTTCAGGGCCGCGACCTGATCGCCCATCGACACGCCGCCGATCAGCAGCACCCAGTTCAGCTTGGTGCCCTTGGCGTATTTGGCAAAGCTCTCGGCGACCTGGTCCGCCAGCTCGCGGGTCGGGGCCAGCACCAGGGCGCGCGGCATCCGCGCCTTGGCCCGGCCGGATGCCAGCCGCTCAACCAGCGGCAGGGTAAAGGCGGCGGTCTTGCCGGTGCCGGTCTGGGCAATGCCCAGTACATCGCGCCCGGCGAGGGCGACCGGAATGGCCTGGGCCTGGATTGGGGTGGCGGAGGTGTAGCCGGTATCGATTACGGCCTGCAGCGTCGTGGGCGAAAGGCCCAGCTGGGAAAAGTCGGTCATTCAAACCTTGTATGTTCGGGAACAGGAGAAGAGCGGGCCCCCGTGTGGAGCCGACTGTGCACGAAACCGCCCCTCTGGGCGTGCGGGCGGCCCCGTTGCCGTTCCTGTCCCGAGCACGAGGGCCGGATATAGATATCCACACGTCGAAGTCAAGTATTTGACCGGCCAGCGGTCTTGCAAAACCTAACAGATCGTTAATAGTCCGTCCGGGGAAGACGGATGGGGAAGGGGGGCCACGCATGCGCAAGCCGCTTTTGACGGTCATTCTGGCCATGGGGATGGTGCTGGCGCCGGGGGCCAGCCTGCAGGCCAACGAGACGCGCGTTGACGAGGTGCCGCCTTTCATGGCCGTGGCCTTCGAGAATACGGTCATGTCCCATTATCCGGACGGAGGGTGGGTCAAGCACTGGTTCAACCGCGACGGCAGCTATGAGGGCCGGTTCTCGGACGGCACGCGCATCACCGCCCGCTGGCAGGTCGACCGGAACAAGGTGTGCCTGACGCGCATCCGGCCCGGCTTCATGCTGCCCCGGTTTTGCAGCGACATCGTCGAGGCGGAGATCGGCGACAGCTGGACGGCGCGGGATCCGCTGGGCCGGCGGGTCCGCAACACCCTGGTGCGGGGCCGAAGCTGATCATTTCGGTCCGATTTGTGCGGTAATTTAATACCGCATATAAAATGTCGTGATAAAACAATACATTAAAGCCAGATGGGACGCGTACCCGGGATTGACGGACGGTCCGGCGTCCTGTAGCAGCCCGCCTTCATTCCGGCGCTCCGCATCTCTGGGCCGCCGACCGACCATCAGGACCTCCAGACATGCTGAAGAGCACCACGGCTTCGCTGAAGCCGGCCGATGTCGAGAAGAAGTGGATCCACATCGACGCCGAAGGCGTCGTGGTGGGCCGCCTCGCGACCTTCATCGCCAACCGCCTGCGCGGCAAGCACCGCCCCGACTACACGCCTCACGTCGATTGCGGTGACTATGTCATCGTGACCAACGTCGACAAGGTCGTGTTCACCGGCGCCAAGCTGACCGACAAGACCTACTACCGTCACACCGGTTATCCGGGCGGTATCAAGGAAACCACCCCCGAGAAGGTCCTGAATGGCCGCTTCCCCGAGCGCGTCATGGAAAAGGCCGTCGAGCGCATGCTGCCCAAGGAAAGCCCCCTGGCCCGCAAGCAAATGACGCACCTGCGCCTCTTCGTCGGCAGCGCCCACACCCACGAAGCCCAACAGCCGGAAGTCATCGATTTCAAATCGATGTCGGCCAAGAACACCCGGACCGTCTGATCATGACCGACGCGACCAACACCGAAACCGACACCGCCGCCCCGGCCGACACCCCGGCTGCCACCGGCTTTGATGCCCTGAAGGGCATGGGCTCCGAAATCGAGTCCGGCCCGACCTACGTCCAGGAACTGGACTCGCTGGGCCGCGCCTATTCGACCGGCAAGCGCAAGAACGCCATTGCCCGCGTGTGGATCAAGCCCGGCTCGGGCAAGATCACCGTCAACGGCAAGGAGCTGAACGCCTATTTCGCGCGTCCCGTGCTGCAGATGATGGTGGCCCAGCCGCTCACCGTCACCGACCGCACCACCCAGTTCGACGTGAACTGCACGGTCGAGGGTTCGGGCCTGTCGGGCCAGGCCGGCGCCATCCGCCACGGCCTGTCGCACGCCCTGACCCACTACGAACCCGAGCTCCGCAAGGTCCTGAAGCCCCACGGCTTCCTGACCCGCGACAGCCGCGTCGTCGAGCGCAAGAAGTACGGCCGCGCCAAGGCCCGCCGCAGCTTCCAGTTCTCGAAGCGCTAAATCGCGACCGCGATCTGGTCTACAAAAGGCGCCTCGGGGAAACCCGGGGCGTTTTTTGTTTGAGCGTCGCCTTCCCCTTCTACCGCAAGGGGAGAAGGATAGCTGAGCTGGCGGCTCCAACTGCGATCGCCGCCGTCTAGAACGCCAGCCCGTTCAACGTCCCGCTCACGTCTCACACCGTTCTTCCCGCCCCGGTCCCGGTGTCGGCGATACTGTCCGGTTGCCGAACCCCTGCCAGCGGAGGCGCGATTTCAGACGGTTCAGACTATTCAGACGGTTCAGACGGTTCAGACGGTCATTTTTCATCTCCTCCCCGCTCGCGGGGAGGGGGACCGCCGAAGGTGGTGGAGGGGGCGGCGGTGCCGTCAAACGAAAGGCAGGCACAGTCCCGTCGGCTGTCCCGCCGCCCCTCATCCGGCACTCATGCGCCACCTTCTCCCATCGAGAGAGGGGATGAAGACCATCCGATCAATCCCCTTTCAGACGCTTCAGACCATTCAGACGTTTCAGACGGTCTATTTCATTACCCCTCGCCACCCTCGCCACGACCTCCCATATCCCCGTCGAAAGGGGCCCCTCATGTCGAACCTCAAGCTGGACCATCTGACCCTGCTGGTGACGTCGATCGAGGCCAGCGGGCCCTTCTATGAAACCCTCCTGCCGCTTCTCGGTTTTCATCGCACCACGCGCGAGAACTGGACCGACGGGCAGGGCTTCTTCCTGCAGTTCCTGACGGCCAAACCCGACACCCGGCCCTATGAACGCTACGGCGCCGGCCTCAACCACCTGGGGTTCGGGGCGCCCGATGCCGAAACCGTCACCACCATTCGCGACGCCATGCAGGCGGTCGGGCTCGATGTGCCCGAAATTCAGGACCTCGGCGGTGCAAAGGCCCTGTTCCTCAAGGACCCGGACGGCCTAAGGTTCGAGATTACCTGGTACCCGCCCGGCGTGGCGGTGGTTGATTGAGACGGACATGACCCACACCCTGTTCATCGATGGCGAAGCCGGCACCACGGGCCTTGAGATCCGTGAGCGGGTTGAGGGGCGATCCGACCTCGAGCTGATCCTGCTGGGCGACCGACGGCGAGACCCGGAGGCGCGGCGGGATGCCCTGAACAGCGCCGATGCGGTCATCCTGTGCCTGCCCGACGAGGCGGCGCGCGAGGCTGTGGCCATGGTCGAGAACCCGGCGGTGCGGGTGATCGATGCCTCGACCGCCTATCGCGTGGCCCCCGGCTGGACCTACGGCTTTCCCGAGCTACGCCCGGGCCAGCGCGAGGCCGTCGCCGGTTCGACCCGCGTGTCCAACCCCGGCTGTTATCCGACCGGGTTTCTGGCCCTCGTGGCGCCGCTGGTGCGGGCCGGGCTGATCCCGGCCGACTGGCCCGTCAGCGTCAACGCCGTCTCGGGCTATTCCGGCGGCGGCAAGGCCATGATCGCGGAGTTCGAGAACGGCACTCCTGATCCCTTCCGGGCGTACGGCCTCACCCTCAAGCACAAGCACGTGCCGGAAATGACGAAACATGCAGGACTTTCCCGTCCGGTCCTGTTCTCACCCGCGGTCGGTGACTACCGCCAGGGCATGCTGGTCGAGGTGCCGCTGCACCTCTCGGCCCTGCCGGCCCAGCCGTCTGTCGAGGTGATCCACGGCGCCCTGGTCGAGGCCTGCGAGGGCGCCCGGTTCGTCGAGGTCGCCCCGCTCGAGGAGACCGAGGCCATGACCGGTCTGACGCCCGAAGGGCTGAATGGCACCAACCGCCTGCGTCTGCATGTGTTCGGGGACCGCGACGGTCACCAGGCCCGGCTGGTCGCCCTGCTCGACAATCTGGGCAAGGGGGCGTCCGGCGCGGCGGTCCAGAACCTGAACCTCATGCTGGGCCTGAACGAGGCCACGGGCCTGACCTGAAACCTTTCGGATCGCCCCGTCGTATATCGGAACATGACCCATCCGATCCTTCATCGTCGATCCCTGCTGGCCGGTCTCGGCGGCCTGACCCTCGCGGGCTGCTCGTCCGAAACTGCCAGCGCCGGTGATCCGCGCTTTGCCGATTCCCCCTTCCGCCGCCTGACCGACGCCCAGTGGCGGGCGCGCCTGCCGGGCCTGTCCTACGCCGTGCTTCGTGAGGAGGCGACCGAACGCCCCTACAGCAGCCCCCTCAACGGCGAGTCCCGCACGGGCACCTTCCTGTGCCGGGGCTGCGAGCTGCCGCTGTTCGAGTCGCGCTGGAAGTACGATTCCCGCACCGGCTGGCCCAGCTTCTGGGACGTCATCTCCCGCAACATCGGCACCAAGACCGACTATGCGATCGGCGTGCCGCGCACCGAATATCACTGCGCCCGCTGCCTGGGGCACCAGGGCCACGTCTTCAACGACGGGCCGCGTCCGACCGGAAAACGCTACTGCAACAACGGTGTCGCCCTGATCTTCCGGCCCGCCTAACCCCTCCGGGCCGCCAGTGCTGACTGCACCGTCAGACCGAACCAGACCCCGGCGATAACGATCAGCAGGCCATAGTCATAGCCGGGCACGAACACCGGGATGGCCGCCCCGATCAGGGTCAACAGGGGAAAGACCAGGGCCCACATGGCCGTGCTGGGCGCATCCGTGTGAATGACGGGCAGGGGTGCCCGCCCCATCCGCTTCAGCAGCCAGCCGTTCATCACCACGAACAGGGCGGGGACCAAGAGGGCCAGAAGCACGTACTTCAGCGTCTGGTCCGTCCGGCCATAGACCGACGTCGTCAGCACCTGCAGCGCATAGGCCGTGCCCGTGGTGATCGCCAGCAGCAGATTGGGGCCCACCGACCTCACGAGCGCACCTTCACATAGCTGCCGGGAGCGGGCTCAAGCGCGGGCAGGGGGCCCTTTTGCGGGTCGCGCGCGGCAACCCTGGGACCTGATCGTTTCGCCAGCCATTTCGCCCAGTGCGGCCACCAGCTGCCCGGATGCTCCTCGGCCCCTGCCAGCCAGTCGTCAAACGTCCCGGGCAGGGCGTCATTGGTCCAGTGGGCGTATTTGTGGGCCGAGGGTGGATTGATCACCCCCGCGATGTGGCCGGAGCCCGCCAGGGTCAGCGTCACCTCCGCATTCGTGAAGGCCCGCGCCGAGCGATAGACCGACCGGGTTGGCGCGATGTGGTCCTCGCGGCTGGCCTGGAAATAGAGCGGGATCGTCACCTTGGACAGGTCGATCCGCTCCCCGCCCAGCTCGAACTCGCCGGCCGTGAGGGCATTCCGACCGTACATCGAGCGCAGATAGTCCATGTGCAGCCGCTTCGGCATGCGGGTCTGGTCCGCGTTCCAGAACAGCAGGTCGAACACCGGCGGCGACTTGCCCATCAGATAGTTGGACACGAAGAACGACCAGATCAGATCATTGGCGCGCAGGGCATTGAAGGTATCGGCCATGGCACTGCCGGGCAGCACGCCGCCCGCCTCGTCCATCTGCTGCTCGATCTGCGCCAGCCAGTGCTCATCGGTGAACAGCAGCAGGTCGCCGGCCTCGGCAAAGTCATGCTGGGCGGCAAAGAAGGTGGTGGCGCCAACATCCTTGCGTCCCGTCGCCGCCATATGCCCCAGCGCGGCCCCCATCAGCGTCCCGCCGATGCAGTAGCCGACGGTGTTGACCGTATCGGTGCCGCACTGCTCGCGCACCTTGTCGATGGCGCGATAGATGCCCTTCTCCAGATAGTCGTCAAAGCCGTAGCCGGCCTTGTCCGCCTCGGGATTGACCCACGAGCAGACGAACACGGTGAACCCCTGTGCCGACAGCCAGCGGATCATGGAATTGGCCGGCTGGAGATCCAGAATGTAGAATTTGTTGATCCATGGCGGGAAGATCAACAGCGGAATCCGGTGCTGCTGGTCCGTCGCCGGGACGTACTGGATCAGTTCGAACAGGTCGTCGCGCCAGACGACCTGCCCCGGGGCGGTGGCGACGTTCTCGCCAACCTTGAACCGGCCGTAGTCCGCCTGGCTGATCTTCAGCTTGCCGCCCCCGCGTTCCATATCGGCGGCGAAATTCTGCATCCCTTTGACCAGCGACTCGCCATTGCTCTCGGCCAGGGCCTTGAGCGCGGCGGGATTGGAGGCGAGGAAGTTCGAGGGCGAAAAGGCGTCAGTCAGCAGGCGGGTGAAGAATTCGGCCCGGCGCTTGGTACGCGGGTCGATGTCCTCGACCGAGGACACAAGCTCATTCATCCAGTCGGCCGACAGCTGGTAGGACCGGCGCATGATGTCGAAGGTGGGGTTTTCGCTCCAGGCCGGATCCTTGAACCGCTTGTCAGGACGGGGCTCGGCGGCCGGCACGCCCTGCGTCTGGCTGGCGGTCGATGACCACAGGTCCATATAGCGCGAGAATAGGTCGGCCTGGGCCTGGAACAGCTTGTCCGGTCGGGCCGCCAGCCCGCCCATCACCGAGGCCATGGCCGGGCCTACATTGAACGGGTCCGGGTTCAGCGAGGGCGAGCGCCCCGTCTGGCTCATCGCCGACTCGGCCATGGCGGCCTGGGCCATCATCGCGGCCCGGGCCAGGTTCATCGACAGGGCTTCCAGATCGGGCAGGGTCTCTTCCGGCGTGGCTGCCGTGGCGGCAGACGCCCTGGTCTTCGCCTCGGGCTCCAGCTTCGGGGCGGCCTCCGGTTTGGCCCTCGCGGCGCGGGGCTTGGTCGGGCCCTTGGCCGAGGTGGGTCTACCGGACTTGCGCGGCGCCCGGGCCGGCGTCGACTTGCCGGTGCTCTTCGGGGGCGAACTGGAGTCGGTCGGACGTCTGGCCATGGAATCCTCTCGTCGGGCGCGGTAGCGCGAGGGACACATCACAACGGCGTGCCGGATCGCGTCCTTGCCCTTTCTTGCGGGGGGATCATGGCATATGACCGTGCCCGAGATGAATGCGCAGCAGATGAAAAAGTGGACGGCAGTCGGCCTCGGCACTGTGCTGGCCGCAGGCGCGGTCGGCTGCGCCACACCGGATCCGGTTGCCGACCCTGCGGTCGCACCGCTCTCGCCGCGAATCATTGCCTTGGTCGACGAGAATCGCCGCTATCCGGATTGGCGGAACTTTCCCCGTCAGGGCACCCGGCCGCCTGACGCTGCCGAGGTCGCCGTCCAGGTCGCTGCGCTGGATACGGGCTCGGCCAGAACTGCGGCCGACGTGGCCGCTATAGACTGGACACTCGAGGATCCTGAAGGGTTCGCCCGCCGGATCGCCGAGGATATCGCCTCGCGGCCCGTTGCCCCGGCGACCCTCCAGACGCGGGAGGCGGTCGAAGCCTTCGCCCGGGACCTGCTTGACCGGGGGCGGGCACCTCCGCCTGTCCCAAGACGCTGATACCAGACGCTGACACCGACCGAGACACCCCATACTGGCGCGGACCGCAGGGTCACGCACCCTCAGGAGACACCCATGGCCCAGGACGCCAAACCCTACGCCGCCAGCCTGCCGTTCGAGGCTGCCGAGGTCGCCGAACTGGCCGCCATCGCCAGCTATGCCCAGATCGGGCGCGGCGACGAAAAGGCCGCCGATCAACTGGCGGTCGACGCCATGCGCACGGCGCTGAACGCCCTCGACATCGACGGCAAGATCGTGATCGGAGAGGGCGAGCGCGACGAAGCCCCCATGCTCTACATCGGCGAGAAGGTCGGCACCGGCAAAGGCCCGGCGATCGATATCGCGCTCGACCCGCTGGAGGGCACCACCCTGACGGCCAAGGCGATGGCCAATGCCCTGACCGTGCTGGCAATGTCGCCGGGCGGCGGCATGCTGCATGCGCCCGATACCTATATGGACAAGATTGCCATCGGCCCCGGCTTCGCCCCCGGTACGGTCGATCTGGCGATGACGCCGCAGGACAACGTCCGCTCCCTGGCCTCGGCCAAGGGCGTCAGCCCCTCCGACATCACCGTCTGCGTCATGGACCGGCCGCGCCACGCCGAGCTGATCGCCGCCCTGCGCGAGGTCGGAGCCCGGGTGCTGCTGATCACCGACGGCGACGTCGCCGGCGTCATCCATACGGCCGAGCCCGAGACGGGCATCGACCTCTATCTCGGATCCGGTGGCGCGCCGGAGGGCGTTCTGGCGGCGGCTGCCCTCAAATGCGTCGGTGGCCATTTCCAGGGCCGGCTGATCTTCCGCAACGACGACGAGCGCGCCCGCGCCGAGCGCACCGGGGTCAAGGATTTTGACCGCACCTACGACCTGCACGAGCTGGTGTCGAAGGATGCCATCTTCGTCGCTACGGGCGTGACCAAGGGTGCCATGCTGGACGGCGTGCGCTACGTGGACGGGCGGATCGAGACCCACACGCTGGTGATGGATTCCTTCACCCGGTCGGTGCGCCGTATCCGCACCTCTCGCCCGGCCTGACAGGCCGGTGGACGGGCCCCAACCTGCTGATGCGTCGGCCTTTCTGGGAGTCGAGCACTCGCTCTCGGGGCGCGCGTGGCGGGAGCGCCCCCATGATCCGGCGGTCGCCCGGGCCCACGCCCGGTCGCTGGGTCTGGGTGAGCCGCTGGCCCGGGCCCTGGCCTCGCGCGGCGTGTCGCCCGAGGACGGAGCCGACTTCCTCGATCCGACCCTGCGCGCCCTGTTCCCGGATCCCTCCAGTTTTGCCGACATGGACGCGGCGGCCGTGGCCATCGTCGATGCGCTGGAGCGCCGCGCCAACATCCATGTCTTCGCCGACTATGACGTCGATGGCGCCTCCAGCGCCGCCCTGCTGGTCCGCTGGTTCCGCGAGATGGGCCACGATCTGCCCCTCTATGTCCCCGACCGCCTGACCGAAGGCTACGGCCCCAGTCCCCGGGCGTTCGATACGCTGAAGGCTGCCGGCGCCGATCTGGTCATCACCGTCGACTGTGGCGCGGCCGCCGAGGTCGCCCTGGCCCATGCGGCTGACATTCAACTCGGCGTGGTGGTCATCGATCACCATCTGATGCGGGGCGCGGCGCCCGCCTGTCTGGCCGTCGTCAATCCCAACCGCGCCGACTGTGGCTCGGGGCAGGGCAATCTGGCCGCGGCGGGTGTGGTGTTCGTGCTGCTGGCCGCGCTCAATCGCGAGGCGCGCCGGCGCGGTCTGTTCGAGGGGCGCAGCGAACCGGACCTGCGGCGCTGGCTGGATCTGACGGCGCTTGGCGCGATCTGCGATGTCACCGCCCTGACCGGCTTCAACCGGGCACTGGCGCGGCTGGGACTGCAGGTCATGTCCGGCTGGGGCAATCCCGGACTGAGGGCGCTGCTGGACGTCGCGGGCAGCGAGCCCGGCGAGGCCAAGAGCAATCACGCCGGCTTTATTCTGGGGCCGCGCATCAATGCTGGCGGGCGGATTGGACGCGCCGATCTGGGCGCGCGCCTGCTGTCGACCGACGACCCGGCCGAGGCCCTGTCGCTGGCCCGCGAACTGGATGCGCTCAACGTCGCCCGGCGCGAGGTCGAGGCCGAGGTGACCGAAGCCGCCGTGCGTCAGGGCGAGGCGATGGGGGTCGAGGATCCCTCCGTCGTGGCCGCCGTCATTTCAGGCGAGGGCTGGCACCCCGGTGTGGTCGGCATCGTCGCCGGACGTCTGCGCGAGCGCTGGCGAAAGCCGGTGGTGGTTATCGGTCTCGACACGGTGAATGGTATCGGCAAGGGCTCGGGCCGGTCGCAGGCCGGGTATAATCTGGGCCGCGCTGTCCAGCAGGCCTTCGACGACGGCGTGGTGATGGCCGGCGGCGGGCACGCCATGGCGGCGGGTCTGACCGTGCGTATCGACCGGATTGACGCCCTTCGGGACTATCTGAACCAGGCGCTTTCGGCCCAGACCGATACCGAGGCGGCCCGGGCTCTCGATGCCGTACTGGTGGATGCCCTGATCGAGCCGGGCGCGGCGGATCGCGCCCTGTTTGAGTCGTTCGAGAAACTGGCCCCGTTCGGTCCCGGAAATCCCGAACCGGTGTTTGCGCTTGAGCGGGTGCGACCCGTCGACGTGCGCCCGATGAAGGGCGGGCATTTGCGCTGTCTGCTGCGCGGGGCCGATGGCCGGTCGCTGCGGGCCGTCGCCTGGCGCTGCGCTGATCAGGACAGTGGTCAGGCCCTGGCGGCGGGCGACGTCGTCAATGTCGTGGGGCGTTTGAAGCCGGATGACTGGAATGGCCGACGCGGCGTCCAGTTCGAAATCGACGATGTCGCCGACCCGCGACGGGCCTGATCGATTCAGTTCGCCAAAGAGGGTTGCAAGCGCCGGAATCGCCCGCTATATCGCCGTCCTCCCGCGCAGCGGTCCCTTCGTCTATCGGTTAGGACGTCAGGTTTTCAACCTGAAAAGAGGGGTTCGATTCCCCTAGGGACTGCCACGCGG